>CAZKPL010000036.1:0-26547 GCA_964554625.1 uncultured Nitrosomonas sp.
AAATGGGTAATGATTGATTCATGATTAGCTAACACCCCATTTGATAGATAGGGTTGCTGTCAGATCGCCGGTAGCGTGCTTATTTCGCGGTGAGCCGACGGTTCATTTCCCATAGTACCTCTTCCGGTACCCTTTCCTGAATAGCGGGGAATAAGTGCTGCTCCTCATAGCGGATATGCATACCGAGCAGTTCCGAAAGCTCCCGACTTTTCACAGCCAATACTGCTTCCTGCTCAATGTGTTTTTTCAACTGATCCACGATTTGCTGAATATCGACATGCTGTTTTAAGGTCTCGATGATTTCCAGGCAGTCTGTCGCTGAATATTGTGAAAAAATGGGCAGGAGAATTTCCTCTTCTTGACGGAAATGGGTTTGAAGGCTGGCATTCCAGAAAGTAATAAAATGACTGACAATCTGGTGAAGCGATGATCTATCGGAATTGGCAGAGGCTATACGCAGATTTCTCGCTTGAACAAGAACGTGATGATGATCATGAGACAAAGGGTGCAGGCTGTTGTGACGTTTCATGGAAGATCATTCATGTCATGGATGATTGTTGAGCATATCAATGCAGGAAGAAGCGTGTGCATGATGATGAGTCAGAAATATTATGAAATAGATAAAAAATTATCGATATATCAGGATTCAATTACGTATTTACACGTATTTACTCACTTTCTCACTTCAGATTAACTAATGACTCTGGTTTTATGGAAATTTAAACGGACCATTTAATTGTTCATGCAAATTATTTAATTAGAGGAGTTATACCATGAGCTATGGCGATATTGTTGGACGTTTGCTGAAAGTGATGACAAATGAGGGGCATGCTAGACTTGAAAATGTGGCCAATTCTCCTCAACCTACAAATAAGTGGTTGAGCCTGATTGAAAAATTTCTGCATTCCAAGCAGGCGGGTAACGTAACAGGTGGCCAATTAGGCGGCTTGGGCGCACTGGCAGGCGCTCTGCTAAGTGGCGGAGCTGCTGCAGCAAAAGGTGCGCTAGGTGGAAGTGCGCTATCCATGTTAGGTGCTCTGGCAATCAATGCACTTCAGAAAAAGTATGGTGCTGAATCTTCTGGTTTACAGGAGAGTGAACTTGCTGATTCCTTGCCTAAGGAGCAAGTAGAAGCAATGACTTCTGCAGAAACAGAAAAACTCATCCTGCGAGCGATGATCAGTGCAGCCAAAGCAGACGGGCAACTTGATCAGTCGGAAATGAACAAACTTATGGGCAAAGTGGGTGAAGACGGGATCACGGATGAAGAACGTCAATTTATTCGTGATGAATTAAATCAGCCTCTGGATCTAAACAAGCTGGTTTCTAATATACCCAATCAAATTGTTGCCACTCAGGTTTATGCAGCTTCATTATTCGCAATTGATATAGACACGAATGCGGAAAGAGATTATTTACGTCAGTTGGCGCAAGCACTTCATCTGGACTCAGATGCCGTTAAAAGGCTTCATGAGATGACAGGTTCACCTATAGCTTGATTTCATTTGTGCGTTAATAAAACTTATATTGGCTAATATGATGACACGTTGGCTGTGTCGTGAGACATGGCAAGTGTTCAGTCGCTGAGGTGACAGTCGACCTGATCGCTCAGGTTGCTAATAAACAAACAATTTTTCATGGTTCCATCGTTTTTTCTTGATTCCAGGAAAGTACCCTCCGATCCAGCCACTGCCCGATTTCCTTCAGGAGTTCATCACGCAAAGGTTGTGACGAGAACAGGTGTTCGTGATGGCTCAGTTCCGGTAGCGGCAGCAGCGCATTATCTGGATGATTCTGCTGGGTAGCGCCAGCGAAATCTTTACTCCCCCAGGCAGGAGTGATTGGGTCGCGCCCCGAGTAGATCAGGTAATAAGGGATAGCGAATGTATTCATGTGGCGGCGAAAGCGAACCACTTCCGCTTCGATTCCTTTGACATAGCGCAGCAGATTGCGACGGATAAACCAGCCATCTGTGCGGATTTTTGCCTTTTCCGTTTCACTATCGCTAAGGTAGTTCACCACCCAATCCGGTGTGACGGGCGTAAATAGCGTACGCAGGCCAGGCCAGGACAAAACCTCAAACAGGCCATCAAGCAATGGCACAGTGACCAGAGCCGCGAGCTGATTCACGATCAACAATGGCAAAGGTTCATTCTGCGGATTCAGGAAATGTTCTTCGGCATGAAACGATAGCTTGATGAACGGGTTCGCCAGCCAGCCACGCCAGCCCGGAACTTCGCTGACGGAAAAGGCCGGTCCGAGCAAGACGACTCCCTGTACCCGCATTGCCGGATCGTGCGTATTCTGAGTGGAGAGCAAATAAGATGCTGCAACCAGAGCGCCCAGGCTATGAGAAACAATGAAGATCGGCTTGTCCGGCTTTCCCTCTTCATCCGGTGCATTGCAAAGAGGGATGAAATGCCGCAACGCCTGACTCAGACCTTGCCGCATCGGCTCCAGATCATACAATCGAGTTTGTGCCAGATAGGCATCCCCCACTTCCTGCCTGGCAGCGCCCGCAGTCAGGGCTTGATCCGCTCGGTACAGAATCGGATTGGACAGGCCGTGCGCATAGAGATCGAAGCCTGCCACGATGAAACGCTGGGCGAAATAGCGGGCGATTTCACCATAACGCCCGATATATTCATTCATGCCGTGAACGAGGAGCACACAGGCGGTTGCATCGATGAGTTCGGCGGGCCGCATCAGCCGCAGGATCAGCGGATTGGCATCATTTGCCTGATTGATCGGGATTTCCTCACCCCAGCGGGGGTAGGGCTGGGTGACGAACTGCCGATGGACGCAGCCCGTCAGTATTATCAAGAGCAAAAATAGGAACACCCATGGAGTGGGGGAGCACTTATAGCGGCAGGCCATTATATCGTGCGCTTGAGCAGCGGCCTGAGTTCTTGCAAAGATCGTGTATTGAGCACGTCCTTCTTCTCCAGCCAGCCGCGCCGCGCCTGTCCGACACCAAAGCGCAGATTATCGAAATCCAGCACACTATGCGCATCGGAATTGATGCTGATCAGAACACCTTCCCCCTTGGCCGCCTGGCAGTATGTGTCAAGCAAATCCAGTCGTTCCGGATGAGCATTGAGCTCCAGGTAACAGCCGCGCTCCTTGGCTTTGCGGATGATGCGCAGCATATCGGCATCGTAGGGTTCGCGTTTGTCGATGAGTCGGCCGCTGGGGTGAGCCAGCAGTGTGAAATGAGGATGATCCATCGCTTTCAGTATACGCTCGGTCTGCCGGGCGCGAGACAAGCCAAAGCGGCTGTGTACTGCGCCTACGACCAGATCCAGTTTTCCCAGTGCCCAGTCTGGCAGATCCAGGCTGCCATCTTCCAAAATATCGACTTCAATCCCCTTGAGCAGCGTGATGCCCTTCAATTGCTCGTTGAGCCGGTCAATTTCATCAATCTGTTTGATGAGTTGCACCGAATCGAGACCGCGAGCGATCGTGAGCCGGCTTGAATGCTCGGTAATGGCGAGATATTCGAAACCACGCTGCTGTGCAGCCAGGGCCATTTCCTTGAGAGTGTCATGACCATCGCTTGCTTTGCTGTGAGCATGCAGATCACCCTTTAGATCACTGAGTTCGATGAGTCTGGGTAGATATCCATGCCGGGCGGCTTCGATTTCACCGCGATCTTCGCGCAACTCCGGAGGAATGAACGGTAATCCTACTGCCTGATAGACGGATTCCTCCGTTTCACCGGCGATGCGCGTCTGTCCTCTGAAGACGCCATATTCATTGATCTTGAGTCCTCGCTCCTGGCCCAAGCGGCGTATGGCGATGTTATGCGCCTTGCTGCCGGTGAAATAATGCAGGGCTGCGCCGTAGCTTTCAGGGTTAACCACGCGTGTATCCACTTGCAGCTTGCACTTGAGCACTGCGCTACTGCGCGTCGGGCCGTGAGAGAGGATTTCCGCTATTTCGTCGTAGCCGCAAAAGCGCGCCATGACCGGGCTATCCGGCATGGCAGTGATCAAAATATCAATATCGCCTACTGTTTCCTGCGCGCGCCGGTAGCTGCCCGCTATCACTGCCTGCCGGACGCCAGGAATCGTGCGCAGCCAGGCTGCCAGCGGCTCAGCGTACTGGGCGGCAACGGCCAGTTTGAAACGGCTGGTGTTGCCCGCGTGAATGGCCAGGGCGTCGGCAATGCGCATCTCGGTTTTTTCACCGAAGCCAGGCAGAGTCTGGATACGGTGATCGCGTACGGCGCGTTGCAATTGCTCCATCGTATGAATATCCAGCTCGTGATACAGCGCGCTTACTCGTTTCGGTCCCAGCCCGGGGATTTTCAGTAATTCCGTGATGGTCGACGGCAGTTGCTTGTGCAGTTTATCCAGCATCACGCAGTGACCGGTCTCGACGATTTCCCGTATCTTATGGGCAAGATCATCGCCAATGCCAGGAAGTCTGGTCAAGTCATCGTTCTTTTCTACCATCGTTCGCACATCTTTACCCAATTCCTGCAAGGTACGGGCAGCATTGCGGTAAGCGCGCACGCGAAACACGTTAGCACTATCGATTTCCAGCAAATCAGCGATCTCTTCGAAGATGGCGGCGATATCAGCATTATGGATGGGCATGGTGACTCCTTCATTTTTGGAATGGGAGTAGGGGAAGTTACTTATGTGATTGATAAGTAGCTTACATGATCATAGTATACTCATCACACTTTAAAATTTGACATCGACACCTTCTCCTTCGGGGGCAAGGCTGGATGAGGGATTACAAAAACCAAATTTTAAAGTGTGATCAGTATAATTTTTAGAGTGCAAGAGGAGGGATCTGCATCCTCCATTGTAACAATTGCCTTATGTTGGTGGATGATCAAATCTTGAGCAGGTGCGGCTTTATTCGCAGCGTGCAAGTGAATTAACACTTCCAGTTTTTTTAACGATTTCGTAGCGATACCGTCTTTTTTAAACAAGTATACAAATGAAACTAACTGGAGCAAGTACAGCTTTCGAGTTGCGTATAGTTAGCTATGAATTTCCGGAAATTATTGGTGAAAAATACGATTCAAATTGGCTTCTCATTGAAGGGCATGTCACTCACGCAGCAGGCTCCTGGGTTTTTTGTCATCCCTGCATGCTGACATTCGATGTGGTTGAACTTGCTGACTGGCTTGAGCAATGTGCAAAAAACAAATTATCTGACATGGTTTTACACTTTCTTGAACCCAATATCTGGTTTTCTTTGGTGAACTGCAATACATTGCGGGTTTGCTTTGATGCTGAAGCGCTTCCATCATGGATACCGTTAGAGTATACAAGCGAGCAGGATTTCTATTGTGACTTTCCGGTTAATGAAATCATATTGATCGAAGCAGCCAGGCAGCTTCGTGATCAATTGGCGAGGTTTCCCCAGCGCTTTTATGAGGTTTATTAATCCACATGAATGAGGTAGAAAAAGCTTTGAAGTGAATCAGACTATTCAATTGATTTCCAGCGGATGGATTCAGTCGAACTACTACTGTCCGTGGTAGGTTTGTCGAACCACTAAGTAACCGACATTGGACTTTGACGAGCTCAGGTCGAACAGCGTGACAACCATTATACTGAACGGTTTACTCGTTTGACACTTGGGTCATATCGATTTCTGATGGATCAGCGCGCTCCCGTGTCAGCCAACCAGCGAAGCGCCGCCGCATGCCCTCCAGGTGGGAGCCTTCCCAGTAGATGCGCTGGCAAAGGACGCATTGACGGAAAACTTGATAGTAGCATTTTGTCTTGGGTTCAAGCTGATCCAATATGCTCGTCTTGTCGACGGGTGCGAGCGCGCCATTACAAACTAGGCAGCGCGTAAAAGGGTGAATCAACCCGCACAGATCGAAGCGGTGAATGACTTCATCGATCTGGCTGTCGGCATCGACAGCGCGCACCCAATAACCATGCTGAATCTGTTTGGCATGTAACAGGCGGCGGTCCCGAGTCAGCACGATGCGCTGCTCGCTGATTGCGATTCTGACAATAGTGGGATCCTGATAGTCGTTGCGATAGAGGCTGTCGAAACCCAATAAGCGCATGAATCTGGCGAGTTTACCCAGATTGACATCCAGCACGAAGCGGGGGTGCGGCGGGATTTTTTCGCGCAGCCTGAGCAAGGGGTCAATATTCAGTCTTTTGAAAACCGGATAGACGGCGACACGGTCGCCTGCCTGGAGCCGATAATTGAATTTTACCGCCTGGCCATTGACGATAATCAATTCTACTTCGGTATGAGGCACGCCAAAAGCCTCGATCGGGTCCTTGATTCCTAGGTGACCGCTGAAACGATAGGACATCGTTTGCTGCCGTTGCTCGGGAGAAAGAAAATCATTCAGCTCGGCATAGAAACGAAATTCAGCTACATTATCCAGTTGCACGTTTCCTGCTCCCCGCTGATTGTCATGTGGCAAGCTGTCAGAAAATCCGGACCGATTACCGGTCATCCAGCATATCGATGCCGATTTACAGCTGGAGCGTATCATGTTATCTCAGACAAGATCAAAAAGGATAATGGAACCAAGCGAGTCCAATGGTGGGTAAGGGTAAATAGCATAAAAATGCTGAGATCGGTAACCCTATCTAAGCGTTGATTGATACTGTAAACAGTCAATAACCTGCATATTTTTGCACAAAGTGGAGAGTAGAGATTGATCAGATTAATGTTGTTGAGTGAAGCGCGCGGATTGTTTTGTTCATTTGAGGCGATCCAGTCATGACCGCCATGATTTTCCAGCTGCTGGGAGGTGTCGGCCTGTTTCTAATGGGGGTGGTGCTGCTCACTGACGGGCTCAAGGCATTAGCCGGCGATGCGCTGAACCGCGCCTTGGTGCGCTTCACTGGCACACCTTACAAGGCTTTTGCTTCCGGGACGCTGGTGACCGTGATGGTACAGTCTTCCAGTGCGACGACCATGACGCTGATTGGTTTCGTCAGTGCAGGATTGCTGACTTTCCCGCAGGCAGTGGGCGTCGTGCTGGGAGCAAGTCTGGGAGCCACTGGCACCAGCTGGATCGTTTCAATGCTGGGTTTAAAAGTGAGCTTGGGTTTTTACGCGTTGCCATTGGTGGGCGTCGGCGCACTGTTACGGTTACTCTCCCATGGGCGCTGGCGCTCGCTGGGTCTGGCGCTGGCAGGTTTCGGCCTGATTTTCGTAGGTATCGATTATTTGCAGAACAGCATGCAGAATATGGCGGGGATCTTCGATCTGGCTGCGCTGCCATCGACAGGAATGATCAGCCGTTTGGTAACCGTGGTGATTGGTACACTCATGACGGTCGTTATGCAATCTTCGAGCGCAGTGGTGGCGACGACACTGACTGCCCTCCATGCCAATGCGGTTAATTTTGACCAGGCAGCATCGCTCGTTATCGGCGCAGCGATCGGCACGACTGTCACCAGCGCATTGGCTGCCAGTGGCGGCAGCGTCTCCGCCAAACGCACTGCGCTTGCCCATATCGCATTCAATCTGGTTACAGGCGTCATGGCCATGCTGTTATTGCCAGTCTTTTTATGGGGGCTGACATTCGCGCAACAGCAGATGGATTTGGAACCAGGTGCGGTGAGTTTGGCCGCGTTCCATACTGCGTTTATTACTTTTGGCGTGGCGATTTTTCTGCCTTTTAACCGTGCTTTTGCGCGCTCGATCGAGCGGCTGCTGCCTGAGCAGGGACCGCGGCTTACCCGTCACCTGGACGATACGTTGTTGCAGGCTCCGGCAGTAGCGCTGGAATCCACGCGCCGTACCTTGATTGTCACCACGCTTGAGACGATCAGCCAACTGAATCAGTTACTGAGCAGTGCGGTGGCGCGTGTAAGCGAGCCACAGCGGGTTGAAGTCAAGAGTGCTTTAAAAACGACGCAACACTTCTTTGCCAAGATTCCACCCATTGCAGATGACGAACCGCTATCCCGCTTGCGAATAGCCCAACTGCACGCGATTGATCATCTGGCACGTTTGCTCACCCGCTTGAACCTGTCTGCCGCCACACGCAAGGTGATGGCCCAGTCAGCTCTGCAGGGTGCCTTGACCCGGTGTCAAAAGGTGTTGACGTTAGCACGCCAGGGATTGCTCGATCGGGTATCGTTCGACTGGTTGATGCAGATGGAACACCAAGCGCAGGTCTTGGCAGCGTTACGCCGCGACGAGCGTTTGGCTATTCTGCGTCAGACAGCCCACGGAAAACAGAGTCCGTTCGATGCGCTGGAGGCATTGGATGCCATTCGTTGGCTGGAGCGCGTAACCTATCATACCTGGCGCCTATGCCATTATCTGACTGAAGAGAGGGGCGAAAACGGCGATATCGAACCGCCAGACTCTTTGGACGAGTGAAACCTGGAGTTCGATCGCAGCTAGCGAGGAATATTTCATGAGCGAACTGTTTACCTGGCTCGGCATTCTGCTGTGCCTGGGCCAATCAGCGGTATTTTCTGGCCTGAACCTGGCCGTGTTCAGCTTAAGCCGTCTGCGTCTGGAAGCTGCAGCAGAAAGTGGTGATAGGGGCGCCCAAAGCGTCCTGGCCTTACGGCAAGACGCCAATTTTACCTTGACCACTATCTTGTTGGGGAATGTCGCGATCAACGTATTGCTAACCTTACTGGCCGATTCGGTGCTGACTGGCTTCAGTGCTTTCCTGTTTTCCACGGTGGTTATTACCTTTGGAGGTGAAGTCATTCCACAGGCTTATTTCTCACGCCATGCGCTGCCGGTGACAGCGTGGTTTGTGCCGATGCTGCGCTTCTACCGGGTAATATTATGGCCGGTGGCCTGGCCCTCAAGCAAGCTGCTCGATGCCTGGGTGGGTCCGGAAGGAACTCCCTGGCTGCGCGAGCATGAGATCATACAGATACTGGAACAGCATGCTCGTGGTGGCGGTACTGAAATCAGCCATGTTGAGGCTGTCGGCGCGATCAATTTCCTGGCTCTGGATGATCTGCCGGTTGGCCAGGAAGGAGAGTCGCTCGATCCGCAAAGCGTGATCCGCTTGGCGTTTCATAATGGCCGCCCCGTGTTCCCGGAAATCACGCGCAGCGTGGAAGATCCGTTTCTGCAGCGCATCGCGGTCTGCGACAAGAAGTGGCTGGTGCTGGTGGATGAAGCCGATGAACCGCGCTTAGTCGTGAGTGCGGCTGCGTTGCTGCGAGCTGCGCTGTTCGACCTCGCGCCTTTTGATCCTGTGCAATTGTGCCACCGTCCTCTGGTCGTGCGCGACCCGCACTTGCCTCTCGGACAGACGCTGACCCGGTTGATCGTGCGTCCGGAGCGACCGGGTGACGATGTTATCGACGAAGACCTGATTCTGGTGTGGGAGAAGGAAAAACGCCGCATCATTACCGGTTCCGATTTGCTGGGCTGGTTGTTACGCCGGATTGCGCTGCAGGCACCAAGCGCTCATCCATTCAATAGGATCGATTGAATCAATTTTGATTGCTCCATTCCAGAGTCTTTCAATACTGAGAAATAAAAATTGTATGCATTTGCATTATTGCCTGCCTATTTATTGTTTCTTAATATCATCATGCGACAAAGCTGAATGGGTTTGATCTGTTGCGCCACGCTGTTTCAGGTATCGATCAGAAAGTGAGCTGGCGGCAGAAAATGGAATTGGCTAATGGGTTGATCCCATTTTTCTGCTGTCAGTCGTTGCAGTAATTGTGCCGGGAATCTCCAATGAATTCCTTCTATTTGAGGAGAAACATCATGAGAGCTCTCAAGAGACAGTTTGTGATGGTGACTGGAATGCTTGTTACATTGCTCTTATTACTCCCAGCAGCACTCGCGGGCTCAAACAGTTTAACGCAAGACGCCAGAGAAATGGGGTGTATCATCAGGGAACCAGGTTCGGCAAGATTCCTGCGAAACGATTCCGCCGATAAAAAAGCAATTGGGGAAGCTGCAGTGAACGCCCACCGCTTGCGGGGAACCAAAGTGATAGATCCGTGTTTGACAGGGCAGGTGCGGAATATTCCGGCGGCAGTTTATGCTGCTTTGGCTGAAAAATATCCCGAAAAATTCCAGCCGCTCGAGGCTGAGGATCAAAGCGTCGCTTCGCAAGCAACTACGAGTAGTGCGCCGCATGTCGCATCAGAGTATCACTATATTGGGATCTCTGAGGGAACGCCACCTGAAGCCTTACTATTTGATCCCATCGCACTAACCAACGATAGTCGAATTTATGGTACGGCCTATACCGAGTTCTTTGATGAAGCACCATTCTTCACCACTTATGCTGCCGTGTTTGAGCGCGGAGCCCTAACCGTCTTGCAGGAATCAAAGGGGATTCTCGCCACTACAGCTAACGAAGCCGGAATGGTCGCGGGTTTTGTGATCACCGATTTCGAGAACTTCTTCACTCAGGCTGCGCTATTTCGCGGGAACGAAGTACAATTGATTCCAAGGCTTCCGGGAGAGATTCACAGCGAAGTACTGAAAATCAATGATCCGGGTACGGTGCTGATCTTTTCTCTAGATGAGAACTTCAATGGAAAACTGGCGCTTTACAAGAATGACAAAGTGACGCCGCTGGATGTCGGACCGGATATTCCGTTTGCCTCTTTTCTTAGCATGAACAACCAGGGGATCATTTCCGGGACCACGTTCATTGACGGTCTTGGTTCCCGGGGTTTCCGCTTGGACCCCCATACGAACGTCGTTATGCTGCTTGAGCCGCTACCCACGGAGTCGGGCTCCTGGGCCATGGGTATCAACAGCCGTGGCAACGTCCTCGGCTATTCGTTCATTGGTGGCGGCATCGAGCGCATCGGCGTATGGGATAAAGAAGGGGTATTTCATACTTACTTTGTGGAAGGAACTCCAAAATTCCCTACCGTTAGTAATCGGCTAAGGTTCAATGACAATAACCTGATTGTGATCACGAGAGTGTCGAGACCAGCGAGTGAGACGAATAATAGCTATCTCGTGCCTAAGCCCGGTGTGCGGTTGAACCTAGCCGATTTGGTATCGGGCACGCCTCTCGGTCTCTCGTTATTCCCCTATGGCATAAATAATCTTGGGAACATGTTTGGTTCAGCCGGACCTAACTATTTCAATATATTTGACTATTTCCTTCTAGAACGCACAGGCATCGGAAGCGAATAAAGCTGTAGGAATAATAGTGAGGTAGAGGAGGCAGAAGCCTAGTGTTGCTTGTCATAACTGCCTAATTGGAATCCAGCAACCAATGCCGGAGGCAAGACACGTGATTACACGACTTATATTCCCTGGTGGCATCTACGAACAGTATCGTACAAAGCTACCGGCTCTTTGGTATCCAGGCTGGGGTATTTGTCGGTGCGCATTGAATTGATTATGAGGCTATCGTTGAGTCTGCTCAAGCAGATAACCGGTTAACTGTTCTATGTGATTTGCAGAGCGGCATCAATGCCTGGACAGGGGTTGGCGCATTGATTTACGCCGGCTCCCTATTTCATAAATTCAACCTATGGATTCCGAATCGCCATTCGCCAGCCGCGCAAGCCATTTTGCGGCTGATCGGAAAGTGCTATGGGAGCCAAGGTCGAAACTATGTTTACGTTTCGGGGGAAGCCAGCCTGTATCCGCCGAATTCACAGGGAAAACCCCGGATCGTGATCACGGATGTTGAGCAACTTAGAGATTTTCCACCGGGCGAATAATTGGCGTTGCCGTGAATTCATTAAATTCTTAATGAAGCAGGGAGGTTAGAAAAACCATGACAAATATAGATAACAAAACCCACGATAAGATCGAACGATCAATTGCAGATATTGACTGGGTATCTTATCAAAAGCGGCAGTTCACACCTTCACCTGCAGCCTGGGAAGATCAGGTGCTCTATTTTCTGATGCTGGATCGGTTTTCCGATGGCAAGGAAAAAGGCTATCTCGATAATAACGGTAGTCGGGTTCTGACCGGAACCACGCCGCAATTTCAATTTGACCGCGATGCCTATAAAGTGGATCGCAAGCAATGGGTTGCTCAGGGTAACCGTTGGCTGGGCGGGACATTAAAGGGACTGGCAAGCAAGATAGGTTATTTGAAACGGCTCGGGATCAGCGCAATCTGGATTAGCCCAGTATTTAAGCAGATGCCGAAAGACGAGTATTCTTACCATGGCTACGCCATACAGAATTTTCTGGACATCGATCCTCGTTTCGGCTGCCGGCAAGATTTGCAGGATCTCGTGGAGATTGCGCATGCTCAGGGTATTTACGTTATTCTGGATATTATCTTCAATCATTCCGGCGATGTGTTCGCTTATGATGCTGACCGCTATGTTACCGACGATGGGCACGGTGGTCATTACATGGATCCGCGCTGGGACAATCGTTCTTACCGGGTTAAAGGTTATCGTAACGCTGATGGAAAAGCCGAGGTTCCATTCGCACGGATCGATCTGGCGGTTCATCCGGGAGCATGGCCGGATCAAGCGATCTGGCCGGAAGAGTTGCAGGATACGGATAATTTCACTTGCAAGGGACGCATTTCAAACTGGGATTATGATCCGGAATTTCGGGAAGGCGATTTTATTACGCTGAAAGACATCGATCACGGAAGGCATGACTATAATGCCGAGGGTAAACGGATTATTGATAACTTTTACCCCTCCAAAGCACTGACCACTTTTTGCGACATCTATAAATTCTGGATCGCATTTGCTGATATTGATGGCTATCGCATCGATACCGTCAAGCACATGGAACCTGGAGCAACCCGCTATTTCACCGCGGTCATTCAGGAATATGCTCAAAGCCTGGGTAAGGAAAACTTCTATCTGATCGGTGAAATCACCGGCGGACGTGAATTTGCCTTTAATTTGATGGAAACCACAGGACTCAATGCCGCTCTGGGAATTGATGAGATACCGGATAAACTGGAATATCTGGCTAAAGGTTACCGCGATCCGCAATCCTATTTCAGTCTGTTCAGAAATTCAGTGCTGGTGGGTAAAGGCTCGCATATCTGGTATGGCAAGCATATTGTCACGTTATTCGATGATCACGATCAGGTTCGTAAAGGCGAGAACAAGGCGCGCTTTTGTGGCGACACGATAAATCACGGCTATGCTCATTTGCCGGTGGTTGTTGCACTTAATCTGACCACGATGGGCATTCCCTGTCTTTATTACGGCACAGAACAAGCCTTCAATGGTGCGGGCGATAATGACCGTTATTTGCGTGAATGCATGTTTGGCGGAAAATTCGGTTCACTGCAAAGCACTGATCGGCATTTTTTTAATGAGGCGCATGAAATCTACCGGCTGATTGCCGACATTAATCGAATTAGAAAAGAACGCCTCGCATTGCGTAGAGGCCGGCAGTATCTTCGGCAAATTTCTGAGAGTGGTGAGGCCGGTACTTTCGGTTTTCCGCACATGATAGATGATCGTATTCTGTCCGTTGTGCCGTGGTCCCGCATTTTTGATAATCACGAGATAGTACTTGCTGTTAATACAGACATCGATAAGCCCAGAACCGCCTGGGTGACAATTGATAACGCTCTACACGGTGATAAATCGCAATTTCTGGAATGTATCTATTCAACCGACCCGGTTCAGATAGGGTCAGCAATTAAGATTCAAGCACGAAATGGCAAAGCAGTGCATTTAACGGTTCCCCCCGGCGGCTTTGTCATCTATGAATAACCTAAGTTGACCGGGCGGATAGAGAAAAATCATATAGATTTGAACAGCAGCTTTTGAACGTTACCCCTACCACAACGCATTTTAGGAGGAATCATGGCTTTAAAACAATATGGCGTTCTTAAAGGCAAGGCGATCAATAAAATCGTTGGGCAAGGTTCGAGCCCGCATTACGAGGTGCATCTGATCGACGACACCACAGACTATCGTATCGCGATTAATGTAAAGTCCAAGCTGGCGCCCTCAGAGCTTTTATATTTGATCATCGACGATTTTCAGCACCCCATTCTGAAAAAGCTAGCTAACCTGGATAAGGGATTTACCTCGTTGGAGAATGCGCCAGACAAAATGGCGCTCGATTTCATCCGCGGCAATCTGTTTGATCCCAGGCAAATGCGCCCGTTACCGCATAATGTTCCTGGCCCGGATAACGATCTCAATGAAAAAATTGATGCCTATGTGCAACGCGCCATCGGCGACGAACGGGCGAGCATTTACGCTTTTGGTGAGCGCTGGGGTCCTGAACCCGGGATAAAAGACAAATATTTTGGTTTTCTGCCTGGCAATGGGATTCACGATATCCACATGAATCAGGGCAATGTCGGGCAATTTATTGAGGAAGACGGCGTATGGCAGGATGGCGGACTGCTTTTTCATTTTCCGAGTATCGAACAGGTTGGCGCTGGCATCGAGGTTTGGCCGGAGCAATGGGTCGCAGTCTTTCTAGCCTTCCAATCGCAGTGCTGGCATACCGACGATCAAACAGGCCATCGACTCCCTGAATGCGAAGGCATGATTCCTCCTAAAATAGAATCTGATATCCAAATTATCGCGGCGCTGGTCGATCCGGAAGGAAGCGATCCAGGAAATGAAACGGTGACCTTGATTAATCGCTCGCCAAGCAGGGTAGATTTGTCTGGTTGGCTGATTGCTGATAAAAATAAAAAGCGCTCTTTTATCAGCAACCTGGTGCTTGATCCCGGTGCGACTGGCGTAGTGAAACTGGACGGTCAGGGCGCGCAACTGGGGAACAACGGGGGCATTATTACCTTGCTCAACCCGGATGGGCTTAAATATCACGGCGTATCCTATACTAAAGAGCAGTCTCGTAGTGGCTGGACTATCGTGTTTTGAAGTGGCATGCTTGATATAGGACAACCAAAGCAAAACGGTGATGCAAATACGGTCGGAAAAATTGCACTTCATATTTGAATCCGCCCAATTTATCTTGAAGGGATTCCAAAGTAGTTAAATCAACCAGCAGAGGGTGTTTGCTGCGTAGCATTTTTATCCAGTAAGTGCAAAGCCTCAAGGCATCCAGTACAAGAATGATCAAAAACATGATGGCGATGAAACTGATTATTTGTACGTTCTCATCCTAATCCGTCCATACTGATACTGGCGGCAGGCATTTGCCTATAATTTGGAGAGTGAGTCATGATGAAGAATGCCAAGGGATATTCTCCCATCGAGGATTACGGATTGATCGGTAATTTGAGCACGACGGCGCTGGTATCGAAGCAGGGGTCGATCGATTTTCTGCCCTATAATCGATTTGATGCCCCGACCGTTTTCGGCGCACTGCTGGATAAGGAAAAAGGCGGTTTTTTTTCCATTGAGGTCAGGGGCGGTGAAGTAAACCACAAGCAGCTTTATCTGCCCGATACGGCCATTCTGTTAACCCGCTATCTTGCGAGTGACGGTATTGCGGAGCTGACGGATTTTATGCCTCTGGAAGAGGAAGAGAATCGGTTTGTGCTGGTCAGGAAGCTTAAAATCATTAAAGGGGAGCATGCTTTCCGCATCGAGCTGAAGCCCCGGTTTGAATATGGCCAATACGGATTTGTGCTGGAAAAAGAAAACGGTAGTCTTGTCATCCGCAGCCAGGGGTCTGGGAAGAATACGCTTCGTCTGCTGAGCGATGTCGATTTCGCTGTGGGAAGCGACAGCCTGCTGGCCGAAATTTGCCTGAAAACCAGGGATGAAATAAATTTTGCGCTCGTATCCTGTGATGAGCGCGGACATGCGGATCTATCCAGAAGCCTGGAATACTATTCGGAGAAAAGTTTTGAGAGTACAGTGCGTTACTGGCGCAGTTGGATCAGTAAATCGACCTTCACCGGCAGATGGCAGGATATAGTCAACCGTTCTGCCATCACTCTCAAACTCCTTACGTCGAGCCGTTATGGTTCGACAGTGGCCGCTGCTACACTGGGTTTGCCCGAACGCATTGGCGGCCAGCGAAACTGGGATTATCGTTTCACCTGGATTCGCGATGCAGCCTTCACCATGTACAGTTTTCTGCAACTGGGCTACGCCAGCGAGGCCCGGCGATTTATCGCCTGGATACAGCAGCGAAGCCTGGAGATTGACACGGCCGATGAGCTGAAACTGATGTACCGGGTGGATGGTTCAACGGACCTTGAGGAAATCAAGATTTCTCATCTCGAGGGATACCGGGGTTCCGCGCCGGTACGTGCCGGAAACGGTGCATTCAATCAGTTCCAGCTCGATATCTACGGGGAGCTGATTGATACGATTTATCTTTATAACAAGAATGCCGAGCCTATCAGCTTTGATTTCTGGCTGAGCTTGATGAAGTTCATCGACTTTGTCTGCGAAAACTGGAAAGAGAAAGACCATGGAATCTGGGAGGTGCGCGACGGGAAAAGAGAATTCCTGATTTCAAAGGTGATGTCATGGGTTGCTCTCGACCGTGGCATACTGATTGCTGAGAACCGCTCGTTTCCCGCTCCTCTGGAACGATGGCGGAAAGTGCGAAATGAGATTTTCAACGATGTTTTTTACAATTACTGGAACCCTGAGCTGAAAGCGTTTGTACAGTACCGAGGGGCAAATACGCTCGATGCATCGGCTCTGCTGATTCCGCTAGTACGCATGCTGAGCCCGAAAGAGCCGCGATGGATATCGACATTAAAGGCCATAGAAAAGGACTTGATAACCGATTCACTGGTGTATCGTTACAAACTGGACAAAGGCGCCAATGACGGTTTTTCCGGAGAGGAAGGAACCTTTTCCATGTGCTCGTTCTGGTATATCGAATGCTTGGCCAAATCCGGAGAGATGGATAAGGCCATTCTTTATTTTGAAAAAATGCTGGGCTACGCCAATCATCTTGGGCTTTTTTCGGAGCAGATCAGTCTAAAAGGTGAGCAACTGGGCAATTTTCCCCAGGCATTCACGCATCTCGGGCTGATCAGTGCAGCGCATCAGCTCCGGTTGCTCCTGGCGCAGGACGATACGCCATGGATTCAAAAGGATCACCATGGATGAAGCAGAGCTGCAGGAAACATCACGGATCAGGTTATTTTCGGAAAAGATTTGCTACTGACTTATCAGTCTTTTTCAGGGACAATCGGCTTATCATGAAAAATACAGCGACCTTGGAATTACGCGGCGTCAGCAAGGCTTACAGGAATGGACGGCAAGTGCTGTCCGATTTATCGTATACCCTGGCAGCAGGCGAGTATGTGGCGATCATGGGGGACTCGGGCGTGGGAAAATCAACGCTGTTAAACCTGATCGCCGGACTTGATGCGCCTGATCGCGGCGAGATCTGCATTGATGGGGCCGCATTGTCAGCAGGTGATGACGATGCCGCAACCTATGTGCGGCGGCGTCATTTCGGTTTTGTCTTTCAGGCGTTTCATGTTCTGCCGCATTTGACCCTGCTGCAGAATGTCGCGTTGCCGCTGCTGCTGAACGGTTTGCCGCTCGAGCGTGCTGAACAAATGTTGGCCGCGGTCGGATTGCAGGGGCGGGAGCAGGATTTCCCAAGACAACTTTCGGGCGGAGAGTTGCAGCGTGTGGCGATTGCCCGTGCACTGGTGCATCGCCCGCGCTTGGTTCTGGCCGATGAACCGACAGGCAACCTCGATCCGGATACTGCGCAGGAAGTGCTTCAGTTAATGCGTAGCGAAATCAAAGCCAATGGCGCGGCGGGCATTATCGTCACCCATTCTCAGGCAGCCGCAGCAACGGCTGACCATATCCTGCTGCTGACCAAGACTGGCTTGCAACCCCTCAATACTAATAGGTCTGGCTCGTTCAGATGAAGCGTAATCTGTTGTCCCGCTGGCTGCTGTTGGGCGAGTGGCAGGCGCATCGGCTGCAAATCGTGGTTTCGGTCATCGCGATTGCACTGGGAATTGCCATGGGGTTTTCGATCCATCTGATCAATACCGCGGCGGTCAATGAGTTTTCTGCGGCTGTCAAAAGCTTGTCCGGTCAATCCGATTTGCAGGTACGTGCCACGCAGCCAACCTTTGACGAAATGCTCTATCCCCTGTTGGCGCAGCACGAAGGCGTGGCGGTCGCAAGTCCAGTGCTGGAGATCCAGGCCGCCGTCCCTGGCAGGTCGGAGGACGACAGACACAATACTCTGAAAATTCTGGGCATGGATATGTACCGCGCGATTGCCATCACACCCGATTTAGTCGGGGTGCCTGCGGAAGATCGCGCATTCGATATGTTGGCTGACGATGCTGTATTTTTATCGCCTGCCGCGATGGAATGGCTGGAAGTCAAGCAGGGCGACAAGCTGCCGCTGCGGCTGGGCACCCAAACCGTGACATTGCGGGTGGCGGGCGGGCTGGTCAGAGCGCATGCCGGGCAGCGTATTGCGGTGATGGATATTGGCGCGGCGCAGTGGCATTTCGATCATGTCGGCGTGCTGTCGCGCATCGATCTTAAGTTAAAGCAAGGCATTCATCGCGGTACTTTCAAAGCAACCCTGGAAAAGGCATTGCCCGCGCAATACCGGGTCACTGAAACTGCCGATCAGGAAAGGCGCGTTCATAACATGTCGCGTGCGTATCGCATCAATCTGAACGTGCTGGCGCTGGTGGCATTGTTTACCGGCACGTTTCTGGTATTTTCGACGCAAGTGCTGTCCACGCTGCGGCGGCGTCCGCAGTTTGCGCTGTTGCGCGTGCTTGGGTTGACGCGCAGCCAAATCCTGCAGCAGATCCTGCGCGAGAGCAGTCTGCTTGGCATGTTCGGCTCCCTGCTGGGCCTTGGTCTAGGTTACGCGCTGGCAGCGGCAGCATTGCATGTTTACGGTGGAGAACTCGGTGGAGGATTCTTTCCCGAGATCAAGCCGGGTATTCAGTTGAGTCCGTTGGCGGCGCTACTCTTTTTTGTGCTGGGTGTGGGCGTGACCTTACTCGGCAGTCTCATGCCTGCCTGGGAAGCGGCCCGGGCTCATCCTGCGCCGACGCTCAAATCGGGCAGCGAGGAGATGGCGCTGGCGGGATTGCGCACTCCCTGGCCTGCATTGGCCTGCTTAGTGCTGGCAGCCATTCTGACGCAACTGCCGCCTGTGGCGGAACTGCCCCTTTTTGGCTATTTCGCAGTAGCGTTGCTGCTGATCGGCGGCATCGCCTGGATGCCGTCGCTGGCGGCATGGTTTTTTGCGGGACTGTCCCGCGTGTGCAACCGCCTGGCAGCGGGTGCGCTGGCGACTCTGGCTCTGAGCAGACTGGCGAATGCGCCGCAACAGGCCGCGATTGCGCTGGGTGGCGTACTGGCGAGTTTCAGCCTGATGGTGGCGATGGCGATCATGGTGGCCAGTTTTCGTATCTCGATAGAAGACTGGCTGACGCACATCTTGCCCGCCGATATCTATGTGCGTACCGAGGTGCGCCAGGATGCGATTGGCTTCACGCCGCAGGAGCAGCAGGCGATCGCAGCAGCAGCGGGGATCGAACGCCTCGATTTGATCCGCTCGCTGCAGATTACCCTGGATCCGGCCAGACCGACTGTCACGCTGATTGCCCGGCCAATCGATCAGGCGGATCCAGGCAATACCGTGCCGATGACAGACGATGCGCTAGCTCCCGCAGAAATTCCACGGGACGCGATTCCCATCTGGGTATCGGAAGCGATGATCGATCTCTATGATTACCAGGTGGGCAAACGGATAGCCTTGCCGCTGAGCGAGGGACAGCAGGATTATGTCGTGGCTGGCGTGTGGCGTGACTATGGGCGTCAGTTTGGCGCTATCCAGATGCAACTGAGCGATTATCAAAAGATATCGGGTGAGCTGCATGTCAATGAAGCGGCGCTGTGGTTGCAGGACGGCGTCACGCCTGAGCAGGTGATGGCTGCACTGAAAGCGCTGCCTTTCGGCGATACCTTGGTGTTCTGGCAGCCGAACGAAATCCGCGCAATCAGCCTGAAGATTTTTGACCGCAGTTTTGCCGTGACTTATTTATTGGAACTGATCGCGGTGGGCGTGGGATTGCTCGGGGTGGCGGCCAGTTTCTCGGCGCAGGCGCTGAGGCGCATCAAGGAGTTTGGCATGCTGCGCCATATCGGCGTGACACGCGGCCAGATCTACCGCATGCTGGCGTTGGAGGGGGGATTGCTGGCAGGGTTCGGCATCAGCATTGGCTTTATCCTGGGGTGGAGTATCAGCCTCATTCTCATTTTCATCGTTAATCCCCAGTCGTTTCACTGGACCATGCAGCTTCATCTGCCGTGGCCATGGCTGATGATCATGGCGCTTGCCATGCTGCTGGCGGCGGCGCTGACCGCGCTGTTCGCCGGACGGCAGGCGGTGTCGGGTAGTGTGATCCGTGCGGTCAAAGAGGATTGGTAAGGAGTGCGTGATGCATAAACTGTTCATGCTATTGATATTGCTGATGATGCCGGGGATGTCGCTGGCCGCGCCGCCGGTGTATACGTCCGTGACGCCGAGAGCGCTGGTTTTCCCGGAGGATTTTGGCGCGCACGAAAATTTCCGTATCGAATGGTGGTATGTGACGGGCTGGCTGGAAACGCCCGACCGGCAGCCGCTGGGTTTTCAGGTCACTTTTTTCCGTCCGACTACGGAACATGACGAGGATAATCCCAGCCGTTTTGCGCCCAAGCGGTTGATTATCGGTCATGCGGCGCTGTCCGACCCTGCAGTTGGCAAATTATTGCACGAGGAGAAAAGCGCGCGCGAGGGCTTTGGGTTGGCTTATGCCAAAGCAGGCAATAGCGATGTGAAGCTGGATGACTGGTATTTTGTTCGCGATGCGGACGGACGCTATCGTACCTACGTTGAAGGAGATGACTTTGCCCTGGAGCTGTCGTTGACGCCGGCGCAGCCGCTGATGCTGCAGGATTTGAACGGCTTTTCCCGCAAGGGGCCAAGGTCGGAGCAGGCCAGTTATTATTACAGCGAGCCGCATTTGCAAGTCAGCGGCACGGTAACGCGCGAAAATCGGACTATAGCCGTTAAAGGCAGCGCCTGGCTTGATCACGAATGGTCATCGGAATATCTCGATCCGAACGCGGAAGGATGGGACTGGACCGGCATCAATCTCGACGACGGCTCCGCGCTGATGGTCTTTCAGATACGCGGCAAGGACGGTCAAAAAGTCTGGGCGTATGCGGCATTGCGCGATGCTGCTGGCCAGATGACCTTCTTTTCGCCGGATGAAATCAGTTTCCATCCCGTGCGCACCTGGCGCTCCCCCCTGACGGATGCAGATTATCCGGTCGCCATGCGCATCAAAACCGGGGATATCGAATGGCAGCTTGAACCGATGATGGATGATCAGGAACTCGATTCGCGTTTGTCAACCGGTTCTGTTTACTGGGAAGGGGCCGTGACCGTCACGCGCGACGGCCAGCCCGCAGGGCGTGGCTACTTGGAATTGACCGGCTATGACAAAGCATTGTCGATGTAGTAGGTAGGCAAAATAAGATTCAGTGTTTTTCGCAGGACACCATCGCTAATGCGGAAGCGACGCTCAAGGACAAGTCGAGCAAGATGGTGGTGGAAAAGGGACGGATCGTGAAAGTGAGCAAGGATAAGAACGGCGTGATCACGCGCAAGCAACTGACCCGGTACTGGATGGACTGGATTGACTACTGGTCAGTGGATTTCGATTTTGAGAACAAGCATGAGATTATCCGTGTGCAAAGCCTAGAAATCGATGAATAGGAAGAGCAGTGGACGGGCGATTACATTTTCGCAAACAAGTGGCAAAGCTTCCGCACCAAAAAGGACCGTTCGCTGGAATTGATCAGCGTATTCCAGGAAGTTATGCCGGGGCGACGCAAGATCGCAGTGAAGGTGGTGGATATTTTTGGCAATGACACTATGACGATTGTGGAGGTAAGAGTGTGAAGGTTACGTTGCCGGAGATTCAGCATGACTATTCAGGCTTTAATGAGCTGGTGCGCTTAGCAGCAGAAACGAAGGATTGTTTTTTGGAAGATATCGATGTCGATATGGCTGCAACTACTTGGTTTGATGCGGATATGTGTGCGGCTTTTGGGGCAATTCTTCATAGATTGAGTGAAGGTTTAAATACGGTCAATTTGATTAACCTCGGACCCGGGGTCGAAAAAATCTTGTCAAAAAATGGTTTCCTCAGTCATTATGGTCGGGAAAGAATACCTGATCGGTGGGGAACGACCATTCCCTATCAGCGCTTTGATGTCAAAGACGATCGCTATTTTGCTGACTATATTGAGAATGAGTTGATTCACCGTTCCGAGATGCCTGCTATGTCAGCAGGACTACTGAAGAAATTTCGTGAAAGTATTTTTGAAATTTTCAGCAATGCTGTGCTGCATTCGCGCACTGAGCAGGGAATTTTTAGTTGTGGGCAATTCTTCCCGGTACGGCACCGGCTCGATTTTTCTGTTGCTGATTTGGGAATAGGTATGCGCCAGAACATCCAGGATAATATCGGACTAAATCTTTCACCAGAAGATGCGATTGACTGGGCGACTCAGGGGCGTAATACCACCAAGCGAGGTCGTGTGCCAGGCGGATTGGGTCTCAAGCTGCTCAGCGAGTTTATTGATCGGAATGGCGGTTGTATTCAGATTGTATCGGATGCGGGTTACTGGCGAAGGGAAAATAAAAGAACTATCACTGCGCCGTTAAGCCAACCATTCCCGGGAACGGTTGTAACAGTGGAAATCAATACGGCTGATACAAATTCATATAAGCTTGCTTCCGAGATAAGCGGGACAGATATTTTTTAGGATAGCAGAATGCAAAAAGATATTACGATATCCATATTTGAAGTGGTGGGGAGCCCACTTTGTGTCGCCTCAAGTGATGGGCAGAAGGTTTATGAGCGTCTTGCCAAGGTGATTAAAGAGGGTGCAAATGTGATTCTCTCTTTTTACAATGTTTCTACGTTGACTTCTGCTTTCCTGAATGCTGCTATTGGCCAGTTGTATGGTGAATTCAGCGAAGAACAAATTCGGTCCTCGCTTAAGGTAAAGGACATACAGCCGGATGATCTGGCCTTGCTGAAGCGGGTGGTGGAAACGGCCAAGCAATATTTCAAAGACCCTCAGAGATTCGATCAAGCAGTTCAGGATACATTGGGAGATGAAGATAGTGGCTTGTGAGATATTGCCAATAGATAACTATAACTTTACACCAGATGATGAGCTATTGCTGGATACCAATATCTGGCTGTATATCTATGGCCCGCAAAAACCAAGGGATGCGAGAGTAGCAGCCTATTCGCAGGCACTAACAAAAATTCTTACTGCACAATGCCGTATCTATATTGATGTACTGATTGTCTCGGAATTCATTAACACCTATGCCCGGCTGAAATGGGACGTTATGGGCAAGCCTTATGGGAAGTTCAAGTTATTTCGTAAAAGCCCCGATTTTAAGCCATTGGCGCAGGATATTGCTGCCGATATCAAGCGTGTACTTAGTCATTGCATACGAATCGAAAGCAGATTTGACACATTGGATATCAATGAATTGATTGTTGAGTATGCTGCAGGAGATGCCGATTTCAACGACCAGATTATTGTGGCGATGTGCAAGGAGCGGAGATTGAAGCTCCTCACTCATGACAGTGATTTTTGCAGTCAGGGAATTCCGGTTGTGACCGCAAATAAACGGTTGCTATCATCATGAGCAATTATTTTATTCCCAGCGATTGGGTGTGACTGAGATTCAACGATTATCACAACAAGCCAGGGAAGTATTGCAGCGCGCGGTTGCCGAGGCATTGGACAAGAAGCGGCGTTTGGGGCAATACGCAGTTATTTATCAGAATGGCAAGCTCGTGCGTCTGGAGCCGGAACAAATTGCCGAGCAACTAAGAAAATATTGAGCGCTGAGCATGGTCCTTCACCCCGATTTCCCCGATTCCCCGATTCCCCGCATGCCATTCTTGATCCGGCTATCCGCTGGTTCCCAGCAGATGAGGCATTGCGCGAGACCAGCATGGATAAGCTCATGCCGCCGCTGGTGCCGCAGTTGCGGCGCAAGGTAAAAGCATTTCGCGACAGTGGCTATATAGGGGCAACCCGCACCAGTCAGAGTTTGCTCAAATGGTGGTTCCAGGAGCCGCACTTGCAGTCGCAAGTCGATGGTGCCACGGTTGAGCTTCAATACTTTTTTGCGCAACGCGAGGCGCTGGAAACGATCATTTATCTGTATGACGTGGTCGGGGTGAAAGATAAATTTGATCTGATGCGTTTCGATAGCAGTGGTTCGGTGTCAGCCAGTCTGTTCGACGAGAGTTGGTGGCGCTTGGTGGTGAAAATGGCAACGGGCAGCGGTAAAACCAAGGTGATGAGTCTGGCCCTGGCATGGAGTTTCTTTCACAAGCTGTATGAAGCGGATTCCGGGCTTTCCCGCAATTTTCTGGTGATTGCGCCCAATATTATCGTGCTGGATCGCATTTACAAGGATTTTCAGGGATTGCGTATTTTCTTTGATGATCCGGTGATACCGGATAATGGTTTTGAGGGTCAGAACTGGCGGAATGATTTTCAGCTCACGCTGCATTTGCAAGATGAGGTGCGCGTGACGCACTCCACCGGCAATATCTTTCTGACCAATATTCATCGCGTGTATGCCGGAGAGGATATCCCACCTTCGCCGGACGATGACAATACGATGGACTATTTTCTGGGTAAACGGCCTAGTGGCGCCACTACGGATTCAAAGGTGGATCTGGGCATGATCGTGCGCGACATCGATGAGCTGATGGTGCTCAACGACGAGGCACACCATATCCATGATGCGAGGCTTGCCTGGTTCCAGTCGATTCAGGATATTCATCACCGGCTGTTGCAGAAGGGCGGCTCCCTGAGCTTGCAACTGGATGTGACGGCCACGCCCAAACACAACAATGGCGCGATTTTTGTGCAGACGGTGGCGGATTATCCACTGGTGGAGGCGATTTGGCAGAATGTGGTCAAGCACCCTGTGCTGCCGGACGCAGCCAGTCGTGCCAAGCTTTGCGAGCGGCAAAGTTCCAAATACACCGAAAAATATGCTGACTATATTGACCTTGGGGTGATCGAGTGGCGCAAAGCCTACGAGGAACATCAGAAGCTTGATAAAAAAGCTATTTTATTCGTGATGACGGATGACACCAAAAACTGTGATGACGTGGCAGCGTATCTGGAAGGCCATTATCCTGAGTTGAAGGGGGCCGTATTGGTGATTCATACCAAGAATAATGGCGAGATTTCCGAGGCGTCGACCGGCAAGGCCAAAGAAGAATTGGAGCGGCTACGCAAGCAGGCCAATGAGATCGATACTCTGGCAAGCTCCTACAAGGCGATCGTATCGGTGCTGATGCTCAAGGAGGGATGGGATGTGCGCAATGTAACGACCATCGTGGGCTTGCGTGCCTACTCTGCCAAAAGCAATATCCTGCCGGAACAGACATTGGGCCGTGGCTTGCGCAAGATGTATCCCGGCGGGGTGGAGGAATATGTCAGCGTGATCGGCACGGATGCCTTCATGGAATTCGTCGAATCGATCCAGGCCGAGGGAGTGGTGCTGGAACGAAAGGCGATGGGCAAGGGCACTCAAGCCAAAACGCCGTTGGTCATCGAGATTGATCACGATAACAAGCAAAAGAATATCGATGCCTTGGATATCGCAATTCCGGTGCTGGCGCCGCGTGTCTATCGTGAATACAAGCATCTCAATGATTTGAATGCTGGAACTATGATATTCCAGCCAGTGGTCTATCAGCAATTCAGCGAGGAAGAGCAACGAGAGATCGTTTTCAAGGACATTACAACGGGTGAAATCACGCATACCACGCTACTGGATACCGCTGGCGTTGCTGATTACCGCAGCGTGATCGGCTACTTCGCTCAAACGGTGATGAAGGAGTTGCGCCTGGTCAGCGGCTACGACGTGTTATACGGCAAGATCAAAGCATTTATCCGGAATGAGCTTTTTGCTCAGATGGTCGATCTGGAATCGCCCAATACCTTGCGCAATTTATCGGAATTGGCTACCACCAAAACCGTGTTGGAGGTTTTTAAAAAGGCGATTAACGCATTAACGGTACAAACCAAAGGCGGCGCAGAAATCCGTGACACCCTCAAATTGCGGCAGACTCGCCCCTTTATCGTGAGGGAGCAGGGTTATCTGATGTCCAGGAAAAGTGTGTTCAATCGCGTAGTTGGCGATAGTCATTTCGAACTGCAGTTTGCCAGTTTCCTGGAAAATTGCGGCGATGTGGTGTCTTTTGCCAAAAATTATCTGGCGGTGCATTTCAAACTGGATTACGTCAATACGGCTGGCGATATCACCAACTACTATCCGGATTTTTTGGTGAAGCTGTCTCCTGAACAGGTTGTGGTGGTTGAAACCAAAGGACGGGAAGACTTGGACGTACCCTTG
Source organism: uncultured Nitrosomonas sp. (assembly GCA_964554625.1). Classification (GTDB taxonomy): domain Bacteria; phylum Pseudomonadota; class Gammaproteobacteria; order Burkholderiales; family Nitrosomonadaceae; genus Nitrosomonas. The sequence continues at coordinate 26,280 of CAZKPL010000036.1, forward strand.
AAAATGCGACGGTTGCGTCAGTGGTGTGAGGATATCAACGCGCTGCAGGCAGAGATCAATTATGATTTTGTTTATGTGGATGAAGAGGGATTCAAACAGTACGCTCCCAAATCCTTTGCGGAATTACTGGCTGGATTTCGTGAGTATAGGGATGGTTGGTCTGCGATATCCCGGTAAGCCGGAGGCGGTGTGGTGAGCAGTACGGAGCAGTTGGTGAAGCTGATCCTGGATGCCTGGTCGGAGACGCAGGCGATTTACCTGTTTGGGT
>CAZKPL010000037.1:0-25747 GCA_964554625.1 uncultured Nitrosomonas sp.
AATAGGCCGCCAACCACCATGTACGCCACTCGCCCAACTGCGCTCGTCACATACGTCAAGCAAACGATCACCGGCTAATTGGCCTTCACCATCAGGCCATTGCATACGCACGGATTGGGCAGGGTCGATTTGATGAGGATACGCTATTTGGAGGGCATGGAGCACGTTGTCAGCTTCTTGCCAACCAGCAAAAATTCGTTGGCTGGGCAGGCAGGATTTACGACCTATGAATAAGGGACGCGCTGGATGATCAAGCGCATGCGCAAGATCATCCAATGTAGGTGATTCATGCGCAGGCGCAGGCGCAAGGCGTAAGGCAACAAGTACGTCAAGATTGGCATGATAGTCGCGGTAGCGCAAATGGGGTCCTTGATAAGTGTTGGCACCGCCTCGCCTTTCTTCAGGAATACCCCAGGTAGTCCATCCTTTATCATCACCTGCCAATTGCGCAGTTTGAAAATCAGTGAAGCGTTGTGCCGGGGTATTCAATCGCGAACCCATGATCAGGCGGTTTTGTAAATCATCATGTAAAACGTGATCTTCGCGTCGCCAGCCAAGCGCATTGGCAAATAAGCCAGTAATCATGGAGAGTGCCGGAAAGTCGCGGATGACACCATAATTATCGATGGTTTCACCACCGAAGGCGATCAACGGTGCTTTTAGCCGAAGCAAAAGATGGCGCGGCATCTCAACAAACCCCTTGCCGTACTGTCTCGCTTGTCCATTCAGCCAATTTAGAAAGACTAACCCGTTCTGCACCCGGTAAATCGATCGCGTCCAGCGCCAGAAAGCGGCGCGCCGGGGGCGCACCATAGGCTTGATCCATGGCGGATATTTCTCGCGCTAGGCGCATCACGGCGCGTTGCCGGATACTGTGTGTGCTGGATTTATCTTCCAGGGGGAGCGCATCATGAAACGCTCCGGCCAGGCTGCGTGGCTGCCAATCGCCCGCTTCTACCAGCATAAACTTTGCCCAGTCGAAGGGGGCAGTGGATCCCCGTTTAGCACCGGGACTGACAGTGGCAATCAGATGGAGCAAGTGATGGACGACGCGTCCGGCCAGCTCACGGCGTTCAACCGGCGTACTGTCTGCAAAGCAGGCGTTGGCATGAATGCCTTCCAGATTTTCAACCAATTGAGGAACATCTACTACTACATAACCATAGTAAAGGCCAGAGGCAAGTTCAGTATCGAAAATACCCGCTGACCCTAATTCACCGGCTTCCTGAATCAAATCATCGACCACTGTAAAATAATCATTTTCCACTTGTGCCTGATGTACGGTAAACGCATGGGATACATAAATAGAGGCATCCCGATTGGCAAGAATGTCCGATGTTACCATTCGGCCAAATAAGGCAGACTCAAGTCCGCTTGCGTGTTTGAGTGCCTCAATATTTTTCTTTTCATCTTTTAGAGCTTTTGCGATATTGGTTTTGAGGGTTTGCTCATCCGGACTGGCTAGTGCAATGTCAGTGCAGCGCTCAACTAAATAATCAATTTCTGGCTTACCCATTAACACAGCCTGACCCGTTTTGAGCGCATCCTCACCTTTTTTGTCCTTGCCGCCCTTATCGAGTAATCCTGCATTACGCAATGCTTCTGCAGCAGCTTGAGCCAAAGCTGCGGAAATACCTTTTTCCTGAATACGCTTGCTAATGAGTTCCAATGTGGCACGGGAACGAATTGCCATTGGGATTGATAATTTTGATAAAGCAAATTGATCGTCTGTCATCCGCCAGTGCCGCTTCAGGCACTGCGAAGAAATACGAGTGCGTACGGCATTGCCTAATGGTAAGCGCTTTGCCAGGCCAGCATCGTCACGATTCAGCAAGGCAGCAGGATAAGTGTGCAGAGTATGAATTTGAATAAAGCGCGGTAGCGGCATGATGGTCGAGCTCCAATGGTTAAACGAGGGTTTTGGTTTTTTTGTTTTCAGCAGAGAAAAAGTGTCCGGCGATTCTGAGGCGGATGTTTTCGGCTTTTTCTTCCTGGCGTCCTTGGCTGAGTATCAATCCACCTAACTCATGCCAATTGGGCGCAACATTCTTGCTGACCAGCAGGCGCAGCAAGCGTGGCAAGAGCTGACGAAAAGCATCGTCACGGGAGGTGAGCAGCTTGGTGACGCGGGATTCCGATATGTCCGCTCTACTAAATTGTTGACCCAAACTTTGACTGGCATCATGCCCAGCTAGCGCCATGCCATGCGCTATTAACGCCCAGCGTTGCCATGTTTCAGCATGCCATGTATCCGGCTCTAATCCAGCATATAAGAATGTGCGTGATAACGCGGCAATCTGATGAGGGCGCCATTGCCCATCTGGATCTAGTCTGGCCAGGGCGGCACGTTCACCGTTATCCAATCCGTGTGTATCGCCTGTAAAACGCGCAGCTTCTGTAATGATATGTGCTAGGCGCGAAATTAATTGCCCCGTACCTTCAGATTGAAGCGATTTTCCAATTGCTGATTTTTCCGGTGAAACTGCATCAGTCAGGCTCATGCACAATTTCCTTGCTGTGGGTTAATTGACGATAATAATTGGCGAGTGTGGGGAGAGTTTTGCTGTTCCGCAGACTGCCGTGGAAACGGGACAAAGCGGTTGATCGGGCGCGATATCGCTGTTCGCTGCTTTGTGGTCCGGCAATAAATGCTTTCTTGAGAATAGCCTCGGCGCGGTCTGCCATGGCTAGCAGCCACTGCAAGCGTGTGTGATCTGAATCATCTGATTCGATTTCAGCATTGAACTCTTCAAAGAAACGTGCATCCTCGGCTCGTTCAAATTGTTGAGTAAAACCATTAGCCTTATCTTTCGCGCTATCGGAGAATTTATCTTTTACTGCGCCTTGATCGAATAAAGTCGCTAGCGCTGTCCACAGTACGGCACGCATTTCTCCAACCGCAACAACGCGATCTGAAGCAACTTTCGCTAGCCAATCAACCTGTTTTCGAAACAGCAAGTTGTGTGCTTTGGGGGAGATCGGAATACGGCGTTCATGATAGCCTTCTGTTTTTCCCTGTCCTCTTGTCACACCTTGAGCTAGCATGACGATTCCTTCCATTCCATCCATAATTTCAGGTTGTTGCGTAATAGAACGGCGAAACTTGCTACCAAACAGGAGTTCAGACGCTAAGCGGTAGTGAAAACCTTCTGCACCAATAGTTAGTGCTTTGCCTGCGGCTGTGTCAATGGGTGTCCAAGGGTCGCCAGTAACGCCGTTTCGTTCCTTGGCTTCAACGCGAGCCACTTTACTCCCTGTCGCAATTGCACCTACTGTTTGATTGTTATCAAAATGAACCAAGCGTATGCGGCGACAGATTTCAATGTAGAAAGGATCAAGAGAGGAAAAGGCGAGACTGTCATCGCCATTCCATTCTTTTAGCCATAAAAGCTTGATGCCGCCCTCAGGCTGAAGACCGAAGTGCTCAATAATGTTATTCCGATGATTTAGCAATGCAGAGATATCTCTTTGCCAACGACGTCCCCAGCGACCTTTGGGAATCACACCCAGCGCCGGGCGACTTGCAAAGCCACCATTCATCCGGGAAATACCATAGTTACCGGCTCCCAAAAACCCCTCCTGGGTTTGCAAGCTAATCAACGCCATGGCCCAATCATCCACCAGCGCTTGCTGCATTCGTGCAGCTTTCAGGTCATGATTTTTAGAAGTCACCAGCATGTCTATTTCATCAGGGGCGTGTAGCGTATTTTTCCAATTCTCTACTTTGCCATCGGGCACAGGAGCCTGCATGAAAGCGGGTTTGTCAGGCGGTGCAATCAGACACCACGCTGCACCATCAGGGTGGTCTGGTGTAAGCGCCAATAGTGCTGCCTTCCATTCCTGGACTGTCTCAAATGGTTGATCTCGTCCAGCATGATGTAAGGTGATGGCGGCGAGCTGCACCAAAAAGGCATGCCAGGGATGGCGTTGGTGCGGGCGCAGCGCAGGGAAGTCGCGTATCTCGTCCTGGATCAGGGCAACAAACAGGCTCGGCAGGCTGTGTCGTACGAGCTGCCCGCTGTTTATCAGGCGAGCACGTATCAGCGGTTCATCAAGCAGAGAATAGCGAAGCGTCACTGTTGGTTCTCCAGTATCCAGTGGTTAATTGTCCTTGAGGCGTTCCAGTCCAAAGCGACTATAGCGAAATTCCGCCTCGCCCAAACGGAAAGTCAAACTTGTTTCAGTTTGGTTAATATCACTTGACACCGTATCAAGTGGCAGATCTTTGGGCAATAAATGGTAACGAATAGGAAGTTCTTTAATAGGTTCGCCAAACGGCCCGGGGTGCTCAAGGTCAAAATAAAGAATCCGGTCTTGGGCACCCAGGCGGGTGGCAATTTGGGCATCGTTCGGAAACTCTTGCTCACCAAAAACTTGCTCAATATCCAATGCCTGTAAATGCCCGATGGTTCTTCGCGCGCCAGTTTCTCCCTCAACTTTCTGCCCGAGAATTTGCCAATCCTTGCCTTTCTTTTCTTGAATAGCATTGAGTTTATCGGAGTGTGTAGCTGCTTCCACCAGATAGCGATTGTCATCCGGAATGAATATCGCGGGGTGTTTGATCAGTAATTCCTGGGTTGCTTCCAATACGCGTAAATCCACATAGATGCCACCGCCATTGTGAAACATGCCTAAACCATGCTGCGATTTGCTGATGAGAGGGGTAAGATCATGTCCCGCTGGCGTTAATATCCAGGCCTGCGCGGATCGAAACGCTTCCGGGCGTTCTTGCGCTGGGCGTACATGGCGATGCAGGCGGCCAATACGCTGCAATAACACATCCATCGGACACAGGTCGGTAATGAGCACATCCGCATCGATATCCAGGCTTTGCTCCAATGTTTGCGTTCCCACGACGATGCGTGGACCGGCTGGACGATTTTTACCTAGCTGCGCTTCGATTGCTTTATCCAGAATGGGGCGGTCTTGCCGACTAAAACGGCTGTGATGCAGCGTAGGCACGCCATTTACAGAGAACAGCCAGGATTGATCCGGTATGCTGTTCTCGATGGCAACAAGAGTAGCGATAGCGGCAGGGACCGTATTGCGTATCACGAGCACTTTTGCGCCAAGCTTGGCGGCATCTATCGCCATCTTTGCGATGTCATCAGGCGCATCAATGACACCATGCATTGCCCATGTGATTTTCTTGGTGTGCCCAGTGGCTTCGACAGAATAGGTTTGTTTGTGATCGGAAATAACTGGATAAGGCACTGCACATGCTGCCTCAAACGACATGATCTCGACCTGTGGTTTTTTCGCATTGGATGCGAGCGTCAAATAACGGTTTCTGGCGCTGGAGCCAAGTGTGGCGGACAGGAGCAATGCCTGGCCGCCAGCATTCAGGTGCGCTTTGAGTAACTGCTCTAACAGTACCGTCATATAAGCATCGGATGCATGTACTTCGTCCACTACCAATAAACTGCGCGCCAGCATGGCGTGACGTAAGTGCGCATGGCGTACTTGCAACGCACCCAGCAGAGCCTGATCAATTGTGCCAACGGCGATGGGGGCAGCGAGAAAACGCTTGCTGTTTTCTGCGGCCCAGCGCTGTTGTGCCTTGGCATCGTCGGGATGATCTGACCAAAGTACCTCAAAGTTCGGCAATTGCTTGGCATCCCCACCATCAGCATTTACATAACCGGGTAAGGCACGGATGGTTAAAGGTGAATGTTCAGCCCATAGGTTCTTGATGGCAGTTTGAACACGGTGATAGACCTGTGAGGCAGCAACACGGGTCGGTAAGGCGAAATAAAGGCTATCTACCGCTCCGGTACGAAATAAATGCACGAATCGCCATAACGCTGCTTCAGTTTTGCCGCTACCGGTCTCTGACTCGAGTATCACCAATGAACCAAGCTCCTGATTGCTCATGGCTGTCTGAATCGGTCGGGGTGCTGCAATACCAAAAGTATCTGCAAAACTGGGATCACGTTTATTTAGTTGGCTGCGCCAGCTTTCAGTATTCAACCCAATAGCTGAGATGGCGTCATGCGCTTTCTTCTTGGCAGTAAGGCTTCTGTTTTCTTCTTCTAGCGAATATGGGAAGAAATCGGTATCCGATCCCAGCCAGTCGGCTAATTGCACCAGACCAGCAAACAAGTGACCAAAAGCAGGTGAGTCGGGTAATGAATTGCTGCTTGATTCAAAGGCTTGGGGATAGTTATTGATGATGCATTCACCTATGTTATGCAAGACAATAGCAGGATCGTAGCTACCTGGAACTTGCTTCCAGATAAGCCTATTCCAGTCGCCTGGATGATCTTTAAGGGGGCGGCCATGATGGCTGATACTGGCAATTAGCAGAGAATCGCCGGCGTCGCCCCATGTGCCAATCTGTTCGATCAATGACCCAATGGGTTGCCAGGTTTGCGTTTCATAAAATAGCTTAATAGCTTCGAGACCATGTCCAGCGTGGTTAGGCCATCCCTTGGGAATGTCCTGTTCGTTTCTCCAGCGTTTGGCCTGAAATCCGCTATTGACTTTGCCAATATCATGCAAAAAGACCAGTACTGACAGGCGTGCGATATCGCAATCATCCAGTTTTCTTTTTGCCGCTCTTTCCAAGGATCGGCGAATGGATCGGCATGAGCAGAGAGATGCAAAGCAGGCCGCCACATCAATCATGTGATCGATCAAGGGATGCCAGTCAATGATCGTGCCAAGATCATCCCGCCGTAGTTTTCCAAATGCGTGAAGCGGTGGAATGATCATTTGATAAGATTTGTACTCTATTTATACCTAAACGACTCCACCATCCAATCATCAAACTCGTCAAGAAAGCTTGTGCGAGACAGCCGATACTGTTCTTTCAGCCAGCTTTTGAAATACTTGTCGTCTTGAATCTGTTGTAAATCTTGCTGCATGGCGTGTAAATCCTGTTTAAGTGATACTTCCTCTACCCTTAGGCTGCGCTGCAGGCTGGTTGCGCTTACGATTTCGTAAGAGGGAAGACCGAATTCCTGGCGGGCAACCTGACGGCGCTGGTGCAGTTCATCCTCCAGTTCCTGAGCCTGTTGTTTAAGCAACCGCATTAGTGCGGCAATTTTTTCTTCGGCCATTCTGGCGATCGATGCAGTATCAGTAAGTTCGGTACGCAACTGGATTTGCAAGAGCGTAATCAGATCACGGCGCTCATAAGCGGCATTAGCCTCACTCATCAAAGTCGTTTTACGAGTGCGTTCCTCAGGGTCGTTCTCGCGGTCAGGGTGTAGCGCGCTGGCGAGTTGACGAAATACCTTGCGTAAAGTAGTTTCTGCTTCTTGTTGCTCTGCTTGGGCTTTGAGCTGGGCGGCGCTAGGTTTTTTCTTGCGTGCCCTGGCTTGTTGACGTCTTTCCTGCTCAGCTTCGGCTGCTTCGCGCATCTTTGCCATGCCGGCATTAAACACATCATGCAAGTTATCCAGTGGCTCGTCGTCGGCCAGTGGTTCGCCCAGGATGTCTGCGATCACCTCACGTACTCTTGAAATGGCAGCTTGTTCCTTTTGCGCCAGGCTTTCGGTACTGTGTTTGTCATGCAAGGTTTGCATTTCTTCATCACCCCCGGCTGCGAGCTGTTCACAAAGATTACACAGAATCGAGGTAGCGATACATTTCTGATTGGGGCTCAGGCCCTTGCGCGCCAATCGCCCATCCAGCCAAAGCACTAGTTCGCGCGTGAAAGTTCGATGGTGCTCGCGCAACGGTGCAATCGTCTGGTGGTAGAGCGGACGATGCGCATCGCTGATGGCGTGTATTTCGATCAGCTGATTTTTGAGTTTTTCGATACGATTGAGCAAACGGTTGAAGCGTTGCTGGCTCGGCGTTAACCCGGAATCTTGTGCGGCTAGTTTCAGTGCGCTTGTGGAATTGTTTTCTTTTTGTTGGGGAGCGGCAGGTAGTTTGTTGTCAAACAGATCAGATTGGTGTGACATGGCGATCCTATTAGGTCGGTTGTCGTTATAGTCAAAGTATTTTTAGAGCACGAAAAATTTGGTAAAGTGCCAAGGCAGTAGACAAAGATCATAAGTCTCTAACTTGCAGAAAATCATAGAACTTTTTACCTTTCTTGAAGTCTTTTGATGTGTGGTTTTGAGCGCGTTGAGATGCTTTCAAGTTGTTCGCCGTAGTGTCGAGGATGGAATCGCCGATTCTTCCGTTATATACTTATCAGGCTATTCAAAATAATCCACCCAATTTCCAGGTAAGTTACCCGTAATATTCCGTGAGTAATAAATTATATATCAAGACTTTTGGTTGCCAGATGAACGAGTACGACTCGGATAAAATGGCGGATGTACTGCATGCGGCAAGGGGTATGGAGCTGACGGATAATCCTGATGAAGCTGATGTGATTCTGTTCAATACCTGCTCAGTCCGTGAGAAAGCACAGGAGAAGGTTTTTCATGATCTCGGCCGGGTGCGGCACCTGAAAAAAACTAATCCGAATTTGCTGATCGGTGTCGGCGGCTGTGTGGCCAGTCAGGAAGGGGCGGAAATTGTCAAACGCGCACCCTTTGTGGATCTGGTGTTTGGGCCGCAAACCCTGCATCGTCTGCCGGAGTTGATCGAGGAGCGTGAATCGACAGGACAGCCGCAAGTGGATATTTCTTTTCCGGAAATTGAGAAATTCGATCATTTGCCGCCGGCACGCACCGAGGGCGTGACTGCTTTTGTTTCTATCATGGAAGGCTGCAGCAAATATTGCAGTTTTTGTGTGGTGCCTTATACCCGCGGCGAAGAAGTATCGCGTCCGCTCAACGATGTGCTGGTGGAAGTCGCCGGCCTGGCGGTACAGGGCATTAAGGAGATCACCTTGCTTGGGCAAAACGTCAATGCCTATCGGGGTGAAATGGGTGATGATGAAATCGCCGATTTTGCGCTGCTACTTGAGTATATCCATGAGATCCCCGGCATTGAGCGCATCCGTTATACCACCTCTCACCCGAGGGAATTTACCACCCGTTTGATCGAAGTCTATGCGAAACTGCCCAAAGTGGTCAGTCATCTGCATTTGCCCGTTCAATCAGGTGCGGACAGAGTTTTGGCGGCCATGAAGCGTGGCTATAGTGTGCTCGAATATAAGTCGATCATACGCAGAATACGTGTGGTACGTCCTGATATTTCAATCAGTTCCGATTTCATTATTGGTTTCCCGGGCGAGACAGATGCGGATTTTGAAGCAACCATGAAGCTAATTGAAGAGGTGAATTTTGATGAGTCATTCAGTTTTGTCTACAGCCCGCGGCCAGGCACGCCTGCTGCCGATCTGCCTGATGACACGCCGCATGAGATGAAACTGGCGCGGCTTTACCGCTTGCAGCAAAGAATTGCTCAGCAGGCGCAGGCCATTAGTCAAGGTATGGTAGGGACAACCCAGCGTGTTCTGGTAGAGGGACCATCTAAAAAGAATCCGGATGAACTTTGCGGCAGAACCGATAACAATCGCGTGGTCAACTTTGCGGGGACATCCAATCTGGTCGGTCATTTCGCACATATCAAGATTACGGCGGCGCTGTCTCATACGCTACGTGGGGAAATCATTACTGAATAGCAGCCGGCAACGGCACATTATTGCTTGCAATCTCCCGTAACCCCTGCGAGAATCAGCAGGTCGCATTTATTTAAAATAGTTTTGAAACTTAAACCTGTCGAGATCTCTTTTTCTCCGGCTGATAATCGGCGCCTTGCCAATCTCTGTGGGGCACTAGATGAAAACCTTAAACAGATTGAAAACGCGTTAGATGTCGTGATTGCCCGCCGCGGTGAACATTTCAGTCTACGTGGTCAAGCCAATCAGACGCAGCTTGCTGCACAAGCTCTGAAGAATTTTTATAACCAGTCACATCATCATCTCAGTGTAGAGCAAGTGCAACTCGGTTTGATCGAGATAGCCAATTCACGTTATTCCTCGCATTCTGCTGCAGATGAAACGGCGAGTGCTGAAGTCGCCGGGCCGAAACTGCTCACACGTCGCAGCAATTTACATGGCCGCACACCTCGCCAGAGTCAATATCTACAGCAAATTCAGGAGCATGATATTACCTTTGGCATTGGTCCAGCGGGCACCGGGAAAACCTATCTGGCGGTTGCCAGCGCAGTCGATGCATTGGAGCGCGAGACCATCTCGCGCATTATCCTGGTACGCCCAGCGGTCGAAGCGGGTGAACGCCTTGGCTTCCTGCCGGGAGATATGGTGCAGAAAGTCGATCCCTATTTACGGCCGCTTTATGATGCGCTTTATGATCTCATGGGGTTCGACAAAACCGGTAAGCAGTTTGAACGCAATGCGATTGAAATCGCTCCCTTGGCCTTTATGCGCGGGCGTACTTTGAATCAGTCATTCATTATTCTGGATGAAGCGCAAAATACTACGCCAGAACAAATGAAAATGTTTCTGACACGCATTGGTTTTGGTTCCAAGGCGGTCATTACAGGCGATGTTACTCAGATTGATTTACCCAAGAATCAGAGAAGCGGCCTGATCGATGCAGATCATGTCTTGAGAAAGATACGCGGGATTGCCTTTACCCATTTTAAAACCGAGGATGTCGTACGTCACCCCCTGGTGCAGCGCATTGTCGACGCTTACGAGCAGTATGAGAAACGCCAGTAAGGTTCCCAAGCTTTCTTCCGCCACAAGTCATAAAAAAATCAAGCTAGTGCTGCAATATGCAGCCGACTTTTCTGGAACGCCCACCCGATCACAGTTCCGTAAGTGGGTGAATGCTGCGTTGACGCAAAATGCGGAGATCGTGTTGCGTATCGTTGATGAAGATGAGGGAAAGGAGCTGAATCGTCATTATCGTGGCAAAGATAAGGCGACCAATGTACTGACGTTCGTATACGATGAACTGCAGCCCTTATCGGGTGATATCGTACTGTGCGCACCGGTTGTGATCAGCGAGGCTCAGCAACAACACAAAGACTTGGCTGCACATTACGCTCATCTGACAGTGCATGGTGTATTGCACTTGCAAGGCTACGATCACGAGCATGACGCAGACGCAGCGATCATGGAGCAGCTCGAAACAGACATTATCACTCGGCTAGGTTACGCTGATCCTTATCATGAACGATAAGATTACAAGCGCTTTCATTCCAAATCCAGGTTTTTCAACAGCGCTATCTTGCGCATACATCTATCGATGATGAAATTTATCATGAGTAATTCCTCGCCTAAGGTCAGCTGGTTTGAGCATATCGGTGCCCTTCTTTTGCGCCAACCCGAGGATCGGGAGCAGTTGGTGGCATTATTGCATTCTGCGTATGAGCGCAATTTGCTCGATGCCGACGCACTGGCCATGATCGAAGGGGTGATGCATGTATCGGAAATGCAGGTGCGTGACATCATGGTGCCGCGCTCACAGATGGATACCATTGATATCAGTGAAAGACCCGATGAGTTCATTCCGTATGTCATTGAAAAGGGGCATTCGCGTTTTCCGGTAACGGATGGCAATAAGGATCAGGTGATTGGCATTCTGCTGGCAAAGGATCTGCTGCGTTACTATGCAGGAGAAGAGGAATTCAATGTCCGTGACATGCTCCGTCCAGCGGTATTTATTCCTGAATCCAAGCGGCTCAATATCCTGCTTAAGGATTTCCGCAGCAACCGCAATCATATCGCCATCGTGGTGGATGAGTATGGCGGGGTGGCTGGTCTGGTCACCATCGAGGATGTACTGGAGCAAATTGTTGGGGAGATTGAAGATGAGTATGACTTTGATGAAGAGGAAGCGAATATTGTAGCCGATGAGAATGGTTATTACCGTGTTAAAGCGATTACTGAAGTCGCCAGCTTCAATGAGGCACTGAATGCCGCCTTCAGTGACGAGGATTTCGACACTATCGGCGGGCTCGTTACCAGCAATTTTGGCCGGCTTCCCAAGAATGGGGAGTCAGTCGTGATAGAAAATTTCAGGTTTACGGTGTTGCGCGCTGATAGCCGCCGTTTGCATTTGTTAAAGGTTGAACGGATTAAATCAGATAGTTAATTTCCAGGATGTGTTTTTCAGAATGACTGGCTCGCGGCATGATTAACCAGGTTAGCGGGAAATCTTATCCGGACCTAACCTTTGCGGGTGCCAGATGATAAAATAGCGGGCAAATGCCCAACATCACGACCCGCTGCTTTTCTCAAGACGCTTTTGATACGCTCAATCAATACGGTTTGCCCCCCGTTTTGGCGCGTATTTATGCCGCGCGCGGTATTGAACAACCCCATCAGCTTGAGACTGAATTATCGCAGTTGCTTCCCTTTGAGCAGTTAAACCATGTTACCCGTATGGCTGCACTGCTTGCCGATGCCGTTGCTAAACAGAAGCGCCTGCTCGTCGTGGCAGATTATGATTCAGATGGAGCCACGGCCTGTGCCGTGGCGATCCGCGCGTTGAGAAAATTCGGCGCCACCGTGGATTATCTTGTGCCCAACCGTTTTGAGTATGGTTATGGTTTGACACCGGAAATCGTGCGTCTTGCGGTCTCACGCGGCGGGCAGCCGGATATCCTGATTACCGTAGACAACGGTATTGCGAGTGTGGAGGGGGTGCGGGAGGCCCATCATCTGGGTATGCAAGTGTTTATCACCGATCACCACCTGCCTGGAGACCAGCTGCCTGATGCGGCAGTGATCGTTAATCCCAATCAACCTGGCTGTAATTTTCCCAGCAAGCATCTTGCTGGTGTTGGGGTTATTTTCTACGTGATGCTTGCATTGCGGGCGGAGCTACGTAAACAGGGCGCATTCATTGCCGAAGGCAAAGAGCCTAACCTGGCGAGTCTACTCGATCTGGTTGCGTTAGGGACGGTAGCAGATGTCGTCAGACTCGATAGCAACAACCGCATTCTGGTGCAGCAAGGCCTGCAGCGCATTCGTAAGGGAAGAGGATGTGTCGGTATTAATGCTTTGCTGCAAGTGGCCAAGCGTGACTATCGACAGGCATCCACTTATGAGCTGGGTTTCATCATTGGGCCAAGACTCAATGCAGCTGGCCGACTCGATGATATGACCCTGGGAATTGAATGCCTTATCACGGATGATGAAAGCAAGGCAAATCAGCTTGCCGCTCAACTGGATGAGTTGAATCGTCAGCGGCGTGAAATCGAGACGGCTATGCAACAGGATGCGCTGAGCAAGCTGGCTGCTATCATCGAGACTCAGGAATCGGCAGTTGAACCCTCTTATAGTCTATGTTTGTATGATTCGAGCTGGCACCAGGGTGTGATCGGCCTGCTTGCTTCACGGATCAAGGAAAAATTTCATCGTCCAGTGATTACTTTCGCACCAGGCAATGAAGGTGAAATCAAGGGGTCTGGACGTTCAATTCCGGGTTTTCATTTGCGGGATGCCCTGGATCTGGTTTCTAAACGCTATCCTGGTTTGATCCTGAAATTTGGTGGTCATGCAGCCGCTGCCGGGCTGACTGTGCATGAGCAAAATTTTGAAGATTTCCGGACTGCTTTCGAGCAAGTTACGCAAACCCTGCTGACGCCTGCAGATTTGACTCGAGTCATAGAGACCGATGGGGAACTGGATGATGCTGAGTTAAATCTGGATCTCGCGCACTGCCTGGCGGGCTGTGTTTGGGGGCAAGGTTTCCCCGAGCCTAATTTTAACGCCTGCTTTCATGTGGAAAACCAGCGTGTCGTGGGTGAAAAACATTTAAAATTAAGGCTGAAGAAATTTAATTCGCACTGCAGCTACGATGCCATACTGTTTTTCCAGGCGGAGTCACTGCCGCCACTCATTAACGCGGTTTTTCGCGTTCAAGCCAATGAATATAATGGAAATACCACCTTGCAGCTGTTGCTTGAGCATTGGTCTCCAATTGATTCGATGATGATATGAATGACGTATTCCTGCCTAGCGGCGAGCTTGAGCATCTCGCTGCATTTGCTACCAGTCTCGCCATTGGTCTTCTGATCGGTCTGGAGCGTCAGCGTAGCCCGGCAGCAAGAGCGGGATTACGGACATTTGCCCTGGTGGCGCTGTTTGGCACGCTCAGCGCCATGCTGTCACAAAAAGCCAGCTCACCGTGGTTGCTGGTGGGCGGACTGCTCCTGGTGGGAATCATGACAATCGCTGCCTATTTTCGTAAGCAGGATGAATCAATCGATATCGATCCTGGCACAACCACTGTTGCGGCCATCCTGATGTGTTATGGATTGGGTGCAACCGTTTGGTTCGAAGAATCCACACTGGCGGTGATGCTCGCGATTATCACCACCATTTTGCTGTATTTTAAAACCGAGCTGCATGGTCTGACACACAATCTTGATCGGCGTGATCTGATTTCGATGCTGCAATTTGCAGTGCTTACTTTTATCGTTTTGCCGATCTTGCCCGATCAGAATTACGGTCCATATGATGCACTCAATCCTTATCAAATCTGGCTGATGATCGTATTGATCTCTGGCATCAGTCTGACTGGCTATGTTGCATTGCGCTTTATCGGTCAGCGTTATGGTGCCGTCCTGCTGGGTGCACTGGGTGGCTTGGTATCCAGTACCGCAACCACTATGGTGTTCACGCGTCGTAGCCAAGATAATCCGGGTCTGGTGAAATTGGCGGTGGTCGTGATTCTGCTCGCCAATCTGACGGTTTTAATAAGGCTCGCTGTCATCAGTGCGGTCATTTCTCCAGCGATATTGCCGAAATTGTTACCGATATTAGGGACGGGCCTTTCTCTTGGACTGCTTGTTGCTGCTTTCTGGTGGCGTGACTTAAACCAGCAAGCAAAACTTTCCATACCCGAAACCAAGAACCCGGCTGAACTGACCACTGCAGCAGCATTTGGGATACTTTACGGAATTGTGCTGCTCATGAGTGCTTGGTTATCAGATATTGCCGGTAGCAGCGGACTTTATATTGTCGCCATCATTTCTGGTTTGACAGATGTCGATGCGATCACGCTCAGTAGCCTGCGCCTGCTTGATCTGGGTAAGCTGCAGGCAATGGAAGCAGTAACAGCCATTACCCTGGCCATTATTTCAAATATCATCTTTAAGCTGGGGTTAATACTGGTTATCGGTAGTTCGTCGCTGGCCAAACATACCGCTCTAGGCATGATCATCACGGTGATCGGTTTGGGCGGCGCGCTGCTATTTTTTGGAAAATAAAGTGGTAGATCATGCATTTTAAACTTGCTGTACCTGCGCCTGGCATGTTGACGCGCCATACTGGTTTTGATGGTTCCGGCGACACATTTGCGCTTGCAGAGCTTGCGCGCATGGCGCAATTGGCCAAGCCGCTGACGATCATTACCGCTAATGCCCTGGATGCGCAAAGATTGTTCGAAGAGCTGCCTTTTTTTGCACCCGAGCTGAACGTACACCTGCTGCCAGATTGGGAAACATTGCCTTATGATACCTTCTCGCCACACTTTGATTTGATATCAGAGCGACTGGCGACACTCTATCAAGTTATGAATGGGCATTGCGATGTACTGATCGTGCCTGTAACCACTGCGCTGTATCGCATGCTCCCCAGGGAATTTTTGGCAGCTCACACTTTCTTTGTCAAGCAGGGTAGTACGCTCGATCTACCCGCATTCCGCAGTCAGATGACCTTGGCCGGTTATACGCATGTGGCCCAGGTATTATCACCTGGAGAATACAGTGTACGCGGCGGATTGGTTGATTTGTTTCCCATGGGCAGCCCGTTACCTTATCGCATGGATTTGCTCGATAACGAAATTGAATCAATCCGCACATTCGATGTGGATACCCAACGCAGTATTTATCCCGTCAAAGAGATCAGGCTGCTGCCTGCGCGTGAGTTTCCATTGGATGAAGCCGGGCGCACGCGTTTTCGTATTAATTTCCGCGAAAAATTTGAAGGTGACCCCTCACGCAGCCGAATTTATAAAGAAATCAGTAAAGGCGTTATACCCGCAGGAATTGAGTATTACCTGCCACTTTTTTTTGAGCAAACGGCCACGTTGTTCGATTACTTGCCAGAGAATAGCTTGCTATGCCTGCATCAGGATATTTATCCGGTAGTCGACAATTTCTGGCGCGATACCCAGTCGCGCTATCAATTATTGCGCGGCGACACGGAGCGCCCGCTGCTGCCACCCGCCGATTTGTTCCTGACCACCGATGGCTTTTTTGGCAAACTGAAGCCTTATGCGCGCATTCAAATTCAAGCCAGTAAGGACCTGGCCACGGAATCCTTTACCCAACCTTTGCCAATCGTGCGGGTGGACCGTCACGCAGCTAATCCCCTTGAGAAACTGACGGCATTTATCGCTGAATTTACGCTATCGGGCGGACGTGTTTTGCTGCTCGCTGAAAGTATGGGGCGGCGTGAATTGATCGCTGAGTACCTGCACGAATATGGTTTATCTCCCAAGCTCTGTAAAGATTATGCGGCGTTTCAGGCGGATACCGAACCCTTTATGCTGAGCGTCGCGCCACTGCATAACGGCTATATCCTCCATGCCGATCGCTACGCGCTGATCACTGAAAGCGAGCTTTATGCAACGCATGTCCAGGGTCGGCGTGAACGCGAAACGCGTAAAGCTTCCTCGACGGATGCCATGCTGCGTGATTTATCGGAAATCAAGCCCGGTGATCCAGTAGTGCATGAGCAGCACGGTATCGGCCGCTATCTCGGGCTGGTCAATATGGATCTGGGCGAAGGGGAGTTGGGTCAAGCCAGCGAGTTCCTTGCATTAGAATATGAGGGCGGCGACAAATTGTATGTTCCCGTCTCGCAGTTGCATGTGATCGGGCGCTACAGCGGGGTATCACCTGAATCAGCACCCTTGCATAAACTCGGCAGCGGACAATGGGAAAAAGCGAAGCGCAAGGCGATGCAGCAGGTGCGAGATACGGCCGCTGAATTGCTGAATTTGTATGCGCAGCGCGCAGCACGCGAAGGGCATGTTTTCAGGTTTAAGCAACATGATTATGAAGCGTTTGCAGAAGGATTCGGTTTTGAGGAAACCGTTGATCAGGCGGCGGCGATTCAGTCGGTCATCAGCGATCTGACTGCGGGGAAACCGATGGACCGGCTGATTTGTGGCGATGTCGGCTTTGGTAAAACCGAAGTGGCCTTGCGCGCGGCATTCATTGCGGTGGCAGATGGCAAACAGGTGGCGGTGCTGGTTCCCACTACCTTGCTGGCGGAACAGCATTTTCAGAATTTCTCGGATCGCTTCGGCTTGATTGCCGATCAGTGGCCCGTGAAGATCGCTGAGTTATCGCGTTTCCGTTCTGCCAAAGAGCAAACTCAAGCACTGGAAGGACTGGCCCAAGGGCAAATAGATATCATCATTGGCACGCATAAGCTGATTCAGGAGAAAGTCAAGTTCAAGAATCTCGGGCTGGTGATCATCGATGAAGAGCACCGCTTTGGCGTGCGCCAGAAGGAACAGCTAAAGAAGCTGCGCGCCGAAGTGGATGTGCTGACCCTGACCGCTACACCGATTCCACGTACCTTGGCCATGTCATTGGAAGGGTTGCGGGATTTTTCCATTATCGCTACTGCACCGCAAAGACGGCTGGCGATCAAAACCTTCGTTCATCCTTTCTCAGAGGGGATTATTCGCGAAGCGTGTTTGCGGGAATTGAAACGCGGCGGTCAAATCTACTTTCTCTACAACGAAGTCAGCACCATCCAGAACATGTATGAGAAACTATCGCGGCTCTTGCCGGAAGCGCGTATTCACATTGCCCATGGGCAAATGCGGGAAAGCGAGCTGGAGCACGTTATGCGGGATTTTTATCAGCAGCGCTTCAATCTGCTGCTTTGCACCACCATTATCGAAACCGGCATCGATATCCCCAGCGCCAATACCATCATCATGCACCGCGCGGATAAGTTCGGCTTAGCACAACTGCATCAGCTGCGTGGCAGGGTGGGGCGTTCTCACCATCAGGCGTATGCCTACCTGTTGACACCGGATGAAGAAGCGTTGGGAGTACAAGCTAAGAAAAGGCTGGAAGCGATTCAATCGATGGAGGAACTTGGCTCAGGTTTCTATCTGGCGATGCATGATCTGGAAATCAGGGGAGCAGGGGCCGTATTGAGCGAATCGCAAAGCGGCGAAATGCAGGAAGTCGGCTTCAATCTCTACAGCACCATGCTGGAGAGCGCAATTAAATCGCTCAAAGCGGGGTGTGAGCCCGATATACAGCATCCGCTCGGCATTGCTACCGAAATCAAACTGTATGTCCCCACCTTGTTACCGGAAGATTACTGCAATGACATTCATGAACGCCTGGTGTTGTATAAGCGCATGGCGAATTGCACCGATGATGCGCAGCTGGATGACATGCACCGCGAATTGATCGATCGCTTCGGTTTACTGCCCGATCCCGCCCGGGCGCTATTGGACTGCCATCGCTTGCGCATTGCTGCCAAACCGCTGGGCATCATGCGTATCGATGCCAGTGCGGACAGCATACTTATTCAATTTGCCCCCAATCCGCCTGTCGAAGCAGGTAATATCATTGCGCTTATCCAAAGTGGCCGGGAGTACAGCCTGGCTGGCCCGGATCGCCTGAAAGTCCAGGTAAAAATTCCTGATGCCGCGGAACGTGTTAAGCATGTAAGGAGGCTGATGGATAGGTTGGCATAGTGACTGTTCCCTCTCTCACCCTGGATGAACTACAAAGACTTTGCGGAAACGCCCGTCCTGCGGCCAACTCAACAACATAAAAACCAAGCGTATCAATCAAATGTTTTCATTTGACACTATTAGGTATTTGCGACCACTCGCCAAGGCGCAAATGGATTTTTTACTCCAGAGAAAGCGGGCTGGAGATTGGGATAATGGCGAAGAATCACTTCTTGCATACCAGTAGACCGTATCCATTCGAGACCAGCTTCCGTATATACGTCCTGAGTATAATCACTAGTAAAAAAGCGGTCGCTTTTCAAACGGCGTGAAGCCATCAAGATAAAAACACGAAACGCCGTATCACTGAAGCCAAACCCAGCAGGAAGAGGCTCGCAGAACATACCGACCAGAGCATCAACTGACTCAAGATCTCCCTTATATATTGCTTTGAGCTCATTGGCCAATTCAGGTCTCACACCGGCTAACTCTTCCCAAGATGTAACCGGTTTCTTGTGAAGCTGTCGACGGAACTCATTGTAGCGAGGCACGCCACGCTCACGATCACGGAGAATATCTACAGCAGCAAGATCGAGTAATTGTACTTGTCCTGTTTTAGCGTCGGGTGGAAGTTGTAGCTCACGAAGAAAATTAGGGTAGTTCTTAATTGTAATTGCACCAGGGTGCGCGATACCAAAGCTGTAAATGACATCATCCATAGCAGCGCCATCCTTAAATGGGACTCTAGCTTTATCGAATGAGATATCAGGTAAAGAATATGATTTAATTTCATCATGCGTTTGGTGTCTTCTAATTTCCATGGAATCCGGTATCAATGGATGTAGACGATAGACAGTATTGAATTCCTCAGTCAGGCAGAATGGGGCACCATTATGATCAGTTTCAGAAAGTGGAGAACCGGTAAGGATTTCTTTAGCGAAACCATTCGGGAGAAAAGTAGCAATTCTACGGGCAATCCTTTCTCCAAACCAATGGCCAAGTACACCCATCCAGTTAATGTCTAAAGCAGGTTTGATTGAAGGATGGCCAAGAATACCGGGTGTCCATTCCACTGTATGGATTTTGGCCATAATAGCGCAATTGATTAACCTAGCCTTCTCAAAAATTGCGTCATCCGTGAGTTCGGGTACACTTGATTTTAAATCATCACAAATCGCATTGTGTTCTTTGACAAAAAGAGTATGCAGGATTTCCAATCCTAACCACCAATTGGAGGTAAAACCGCTGATTGTTCCTCCGGTAATAGGATCACATGGAAGAAATCCTTGTTCTGATATGTAGAGCCTACCTGATGGGCAGATTTTCTTGGTGTCAGGGTCTGTTCGTAGATTTCGAGTTTCCTCCTCACTTTCTCCATATATTTGGGAGCCATCCCACCACTGCGGATTCTTGTTGCGATAGGCAGGATAGTTTGTATCCATTTCGGTAATTACGTCGGGATCAGGCATGGTCTTCGGAATGACCATTTCATTAGGCTTCCAGTCCCCGCTTTTAGGAAGACGAAAATCCTTTCCGGCATCAAGTTCTTCGTTTTCGTGAGCAAACCAGTCATGTACCTGAAATTGAATCCAAGCGGCAGCTAGAAGATTGAGGCTAGTCGCAGGAATGAATTTATCACGAGCCATCAATTTCTGGCTGATTAACAGAGGATCAGGTGTCAATAATCTAGATATATCCGGTGCAGTCAACTCGCGCGGTACGTTGCGACCAAAGCGAGAGCCGCGACAACCCATAGCAGGATAATGCAGATCGTTCTGTGTGCCGTTGGTAGTTCGCATTTTTAATGCAGCAGGCATTTCATGAAATGGACAGCCAGGTTTAGGCTGAGTAAGATCACCATCGGTGTCGTGAAGGTTATTCTTTCTCAGCTCCACCCTTAAGGCTGCGAGATTAGCCACTCCCAGCCATTTAGGAAGGCGGTGCCAGTCGATATAGCGGTTGATGATGCGGAAAGTACCTACTAATATACTGTCTGCTATTTTTGCAAGAATACTGTTTTTCTTGGAGTAAGTTTGCTTGTTCATAGTGTTTCGACCTCCGTTTTAGAGAAGAAGAAATACTGTTTCTTTATAAGCATACCTATAGCATTCTTACTTGTTTATTTCTCTAGCATAGGCTTGAATGTGAATTAAGAGCCTGTTCAAAGTCTTTTTTAGTAACAATGCCAAGAAAGCAAGGGGGACGAACCGTAGGCTGGTGTTGAGTTCGCGTTCACAATTTTTCCACAGCCGCCGGCATTTTTCCAACCATGCGAAAGAGCGTGCTACCACCCAGCGTTCCGGCATCACAGAAAACGTGTGCAATTGACTGCGCCGGGCAATCTGCACAGTTGCGCAAATTATGGTCTTCACTGCTTCAATGAATGGTTGTCCCACATAACCGCCGTCAGCCAATATACTCTGCACCCTACCCAGGTTTGGCTTACGCTGATCCATCGGCCTGCAACGCTCCCTTGCGATCAGTGATCTCCGCCGTAGTTACTGAGATTGCATGGGGCAGCCCCTGCGTATCCACCGCAGTATGGCGTTTGATGCCGGAGACTTTCTTACCCGCGTCAACCTGATTTTTTTAAGTGCCCGCTCCAGCAGGCTCACTCCATCTTTATCCGGCCCGCTCCAAATAGCAAAGTACGAATGGACCGTGCGCCACTTCGGAAACTCGCTTGGTAACATGCGCCACTGGCAGCCACTCTTGAGTAGATACAGCGCCGCACAAAATACTTCGTACAAATCGATTCGACGTAGACTGGTCTTCTTGCGCGCACTTTCCAGCATCGGACGGATCTGCTCGAACTACTGTTCGTGACTGATATCACTTGAGTAACGTATTCTCATCTTACAAGTATCATACTTTTTCCCTTAAACCAAAAG
This sequence comes from uncultured Nitrosomonas sp., assembly GCA_964554625.1. GTDB lineage: Bacteria > Pseudomonadota > Gammaproteobacteria > Burkholderiales > Nitrosomonadaceae > Nitrosomonas. The sequence continues at coordinate 21,437 of CAZKPL010000037.1, forward strand.
ATTTCAAATAGGTTTCAAGATAATAACGACGAGTTTTAGGGGATCTGCGGCTGTTAATCAGACGGTCACTGGCATGAGATAGGGATGAGAGGGAATCAATGAGTAACTATATTGTTGTTATATAGGGATATTGTCGGCGCGCTCTGATGAATGTGGCGGGGTGGGCGCCGGACTCCAAGTCACGCTTCCACATAACGTACATTCTACTTGTATCTCGTATGCCGGTAGATTACAGGTTTGCTCAAATGATCGTCCTGATCCTCTTCAAAAAAATCAAATTGCTATATATGAAGCTCTCTGATTTTAAGCAGAGAATAGGTTTGCATCGCATAGTTGCAAAAATTCTCTGGGAAAAACCATTGGTGCCTTATGGGGTTGTATATTGTGCACTTTGTACGCAGTATCGTTCAATAGAAAAACAGCTTTATAAAAGAATATCGTGTGGATACCAACGACTATAGAGTCACTAATCTATTTAAATACAAGTGTTTTTTTCTGCTACGCACATAATTCAATAACTCCAATATCAAGATTTATAGCATAGCCACATATATAATTTTATTGTATCTACAAATGAAACAATTAATTTCTTTTTTCGGTACTTATTTTTTGTGTTCTGAGTCGATATTCTTCATCCTAAGAGATTAATTTTACTGTGATGAATAAGGTTAATGTATTAGAAACTATAACCTTATTATGAGTAATGATCAAGGTGATTGATGCTGGGAAATATTCTGATCAAGTGATAAGTTGAGTAAAAGATGTTTCCTGGAAAGAACGTATTCTCAGCATGGTTATTTTGATTATAAGACGTGTTAAAAATATTTTTAAGCAAAGCAAAAAGAGCGAAGTTAAGTTGCTTAATGGAGGTGCTATGATGAGAACGATGACTTTCTTGATGGTTGTATTGGCGCTTGGTTTTTTATCTGGATGTGCTCAAATGAGCCCGATAGCGAGCAATCAAAGTGGTGAAGCTCATAGTGCTGATTTGCGTTCCATTGATCCTAATAATCATAATGCTGTCGCTAAACATTACGAAGATGCAGCTAATGAGATGAAAGCAAAACTGCAGGCACAGAAAGAGCTGCTGCAGGAATATGAAAGACACAATTACTATTATGGGCGACGAGGGCAAGATGTTCAATCGCATACTTTAGCTAATATTCGCCAGTATGAAAAATCCATCAAAGAGAATATGAAAGAAGCGGCCATTCACCGGAAAATGGCACTTGATGAAGAAAAACGTAACCTTGGTTTGATAAATCAATCGATAGTAAAGTCTCAATTAAATTAGCAGCTTATTTAGAGATAAACATTCAAGCTCAAGCAATCCGAGAATCTAAGGATGATGGCCGTGATATCAATTACTGATACGCGGCCTTTTTGTATCTGCTTATCAGTCGATACGAATTGCTTCATAGTAGAAATTAATTCATGTTCTTCAAGAATGAGTTTCATGGGATCTGCGTCTGTTAATCCGCAGATCCCAGGTTCGAGTCCCGGTCGGGAAGCTATCTATATGCATCTAATTGTTCTATAAAAATATTTGCGAGCGTGCCTGATAAGCACAGTGGCGTGAGCGCCGGACTTCGAGTTCCGTTTTCACTCATCATCGAATGTTGAATAACAGTTTTCTTCAACCTAAATTGCGACCTTTGGAGCGATAGGCAATAGATTGGGCCGGCGCGGAAAGAACAGTGGCACTCAGCGCAAATAAGGGGGGATAGGTTCTCCAAAGAACTCGCGCATTAAAAAATTTTCGAGTCCTTCGCTATCTCCTGGGCGTGCGGATAGGACGACGATGCGATTAAGGCGATCTGATTCCCAGTTAAAGTCTTTCTGATGATACTGACGAATGAGCTGGATCATCCTGCGGATGATTGCACGCTTGATATCACCATCCGGACCTGCTTCAACTTCAATTAATACCCGCCGTGGATTGCTGTCGCCGGTTGTCCAGGAGCGAAACGAGAACTGCGCATAGCGTGGGCCAATGTTGATAATTTGGAAAATGCCATTGGTGCCGGGTATTTGCAGGTTGCGTTTGACTCTTGCCATCCTGATCTCTTCTGCTGAGGGCTGGGGTTCAGGATTAATATTTTTGTTGTTCTCAAGTCCATCAAAAATACCGACCGGACGATTTTGCTGCCTTCTTCTTTGATTAATATATTCTGATAAATCGGCCGGTGCGGCGGTATCTTTTTTTTGTGGAATCTCGATTCTATTTTCTTTCCTGGGAGGTGTAACTTTTGCTGTTTCAATCGTATCCTTCTTGACAGGCGGTAGCTTGGGTGGAGTGAGGGACCGGGGGCGTGGAGGCGGCGGCATTACCCGCTTCGGTGCTATTTTTACTTGCGGCACCCCATCTTGGGGTTGCGTCTCGATGCCTTTGGATGGCGGCGGAACGGGTTCTCGTGGCAGTGCAGATTCTGGGAACTCCAGGAATTCTGCTTCGATTGCATCAGGAATATCAATACTCGCTTTGATTTCGGGCTCTGTCAGGTAAAAACCAAATACCCAGATGATGATCAGCCAAAGCAGTGCCGCTAACGGTAGCGGCCACCAGAGATGAATTTCCCTTGATCTGAAGCTGTTCATCGCAACGGGCTTTATCAAACTATTAAGGAGTATTGAAATTATTTATGCCGAACCGCGATCAGAAAATGCTGCACGCCTGCATGCCGAGCCCGGAGCATTGCCTGAACTACAATGCCCTGTGGTGCTTCATTATCTGCTGATACGATCAATTTTTGCTTGGCATCATGAAGAAGCGGTTTGAGTGTGGCAGCCAAGGTATCGAGGGTAACGGATTCTTTATTGATAAAAATTTCATTGTCCTTGGTTAGGGTTAAAGTTACCGGTTTTTCGGCGCTGAGTTTCTCGGCTTGGCCTTCGGGTAAGTTGACTTGCAGAGAATCCAGATTCTGCATGGATAACGAAGCCAGCATAAATGTCGCGAGCAGAAAGAACATGACATCAATCATGGGAATAATCTGGATATAACCTTTCCGGGGCGTTCTGGATTTACGCAGTTTCATGGGTGTCTTCCTTTTGATCCAGCCGGATATGATCGATCAAGCGCGTGCCGAGGCGTTCCATTTCATCCATGGTTTGTGATTGTAGGCGTGAGAAGTAATTGAATCCAAATAATGCAACCAGCGCGATAATCAGACCAATAACGGTTGCAATGAGTGCTTCGGCAACACTCCCTGTCACTGCAGTGGGGTTGACGATACCTTCGCTGCCAATGACTTGAAAGGCGCGCATCATGCCGACAACGGTTCCTACGAGCCCCAACAGCGGTGCAGCTGTCACGATTGTTTCCAGCACCCAGAGGCGGCGGGCTAATGAATTTTCAATTAACTGGGCTTCATCCGCTGCACGCGATTCGGTCCACCAGGATGGTTGGTGCCGATTGGAAATCACTACTTCAAAGAAGCGCTTGTAATAATGGCGTTTATCCAGTCCTGAGAGGATTTTTTCCAAGTCTTCCCACTTGAAGCCAAAAGTTTCGATGAGATTCAACAAATCGTTTGAGAGACGGGCGAAGCGCCAGTAAACAAATGCTTTTTCGAGCATTATCGCCAGCGCGATGACACCCAGCAAAGATAACGGCAGAATAATGATTCCGCCCAGTTTTAACATGATCCAGGCTTGATTAAGGTATTCCATTCATAAACTCCAGATTGGGTATGTTTTATAACGTGTGATTCAAAACGGTCATTGCCTTGAATTTAAGCCCTTGAAACTGGATAATCAGAGAGTTCCGGTGCGATGAATCCGTACTTCACAGACACTTTTTCTTAAGTTTGCGGTGGCTATTTTGCGCGTTTTCCATTTTAAGCCAGAAGCTGAAAACGTAGATCAGGAATCTATTGCTACTACGGGATGATGTGATATTTGATTTTGTTTGAGGTCAGCTTTCCCGCCCCAAGCTTGAATTCCAGAGTTAATACTCATCACCTTTACTTCGATCGACATCAACTGCGGTTATCTGATTCCCGCTATTTTCTCCATTCATTCCTGATAAAAGTAACTACGTGTGCAATTTCTTCATTGCCAAGAATTTGTTGAAATGGCGGCATCCGTAATGCCGAGAATTTGCTGCCATCGCGGCTAGATAACCTCTTTAATGATAAACCTGTTTAATGCTGGCTTCCAATTTCTTGCTGGCATGGGTCATTTTTTTGCTGATGTTAATCAATGCCAAGCAGAATAATTTGGTTACAGATTCATCATTGGGAAACGATTCCAGTTTTTTTGATTATTCACTTCTTTATGGGCATAACGTAGAACGCCGGACTGTTAATC
>CAZKPL010000038.1:0-25585 GCA_964554625.1 uncultured Nitrosomonas sp.
CTCGATCACTCGATCACGCGTGATCGCTTTTGACTTCGCACCCAATCTTTGGTATTTTCTATAAGAAAGTATCTTCTTAGCCTTGGAGACTCATGACTCAGTTACCACTCGTGCACCGTGTTATCCATGGTAAAGAATCTCCATCGATACAGGAAACTTCCTCCAGGCCTGCGGTATTCGTTCTAATGACAGCTACCCTCGCACCACCGAGGGTAGCTGTGGCAAGATCAGATCTTGCAATACGATTAAATGATTACCTTCGGGCTCTCGAATTTTACCTTTCATTGCCGAAGACAAGTTTTGATCGCTTGTTATTTGTTGACAATTCTGCAGGTGATATCGAACCGATTGAAGAACTTGCTCGATCAATTGCTCACGATAAAGTTGTTGAGATCATCAGTTTTGCTGGGAATGATCATCCTGTTCAGTATGGGAAGGCGTATGGCGAATTCAGGCTGATCGACTATGGCTTGGCAATGAGTAAACTTGCCCAAGAACAGGATGTTTTCTGGAAAGTGACAGGACGACTCCTGCTCACTAACATTGTGGAGATCATGGAGTCACTTTCAGATCCATTTGATCTCGTATGTGATCTTCACAATGTACCTTTCGTGGGGACAGGAAAGCTGAGGGGAAACCACAACATGGATCTGCGAGCATTTGCATGCAGTATCAAGGGTTATCGAGGATTGTTTGAAGGTCTTTGGAAACAACGAGAATCTGGATTTGATGCTGAATTTTTCTACAATGTCGTGAAGACAAGTTTGCATAATAGAGCATTCCGGATTGTTCCGCGATTTCCCCTTCAACCTAGATTTTCTGGTGCCAGCGGCCGCCATAATAGACGATATGACTCAGGACTTCAAGCGGTTAAAACCAACATACGCGCCACGGTACGATACACTCTGCCTTGGCTGTGGCTATAGCGATCAACGATACCGCATTTCTTTAAGCAAAAACTTGTGATTGGGTTGAGTTTGGAAACTGGGGGGGGGCGACAAGAAAAAATCATTAACCCTGAATTTCTCTTTTAACCCGAACGGGAAGCCAATTGAAGGTTGGTGAATCGGGAATTGGAGGTTTTTCTGATCTGGCGGTGATAATTTTGTTAACGATAGCGTACCAAGGCAAGCCATCACTCCATTTTTGGCACCTTAGAAGCTGTCGGAGAATAAGCGCGGGGGGCACGATCGTCTCAATCGATGACCACGCAAAGCACTTGGATTTAGAACTCCACATGAGGTATTCTTCAGAGTGTCAGTAAGTTATACCAATCAGCCTTCAGAAATTGCACTTCGAATTTGAATCCACAAAGCTATTCACTTTACTCTAAATAAACCATCGTGCCGATAATATGAGCACAGATCGTGATCGCAACAAAAGTGTTTTGATCAATCCACTGCCGATCATTATGGTAGCATTGCTTGCAGCGGGCATACTGATCAAAAATATTCCACTGGAAAGCGCCCGTCCCAGTGATATTGAACGGGTGAAATTTGTACCGATTGGACAGCAAAATGTTGAAGCGCGGCTCTGGCAAGATCCTTTTGCAGCAGTTGAGAAACATGAAGAACGTTTTGCGCAAACTGCCGCACAGAAACAAACAGATTCCATTGGTCAGGCCGCGGCACTCAAACCAGAAGTACTCCGTGACAAGATCCACCAGCTTCGTGAAGAGCAATACAAAGTAACGGTTCTGGCAATCAGTGTTTTTGGTGGTTCCTTTGCCGAAGCTGCTGAGAGTCGGCGACGCTCCCGTTTTGCAGTAGTATCAGCACTTGGCTTCCACGGCTATAGTCCAGTAAATTCCGAAGCAATTGGTTATTTTCGTATCGCCCATGGACAATCAAAACTAAACTCAAAGCTCACCGATACAGAAGATGAGGTAAAACAGATTACGATTCCATTTGAGTGGTTCGAGGGAAATGAGCAATCTGCCTCAAAGGTGTTGCTGCTGTGGTTGAATGAAAGTTTATATAACCCCGATCTGATTCAGGATCATTTACCTGCATTATTTGGAGAATTAACAGTGATAGGTCCAGCAGGATCGGCCATGCTGATGAAGTTGGTGCACGGCACCAACACGGTGGCGCTGAGTCAACAACACATTATCAAGATGTTCTCACCGAGCGCGACGATAACTGACTGTAACTTATCTGATTCATTTGCTGTAAAAGATCAGCAGCCATGGCAATGTTTCCTTAATCGCAACGCTTATCGGGATGAGTTGAAGGAGAAAGGAATCGTTCGTACTATTGGTACGGATGATGTGCTCGCAGTGACTTTGCTATGGGAACTTTGGCAACGCGGCGTCAATCGTGAGCGAACATGGCCACTGCAAGATGAACAAGGGGTAGCGAGATTTCAGCGAGATGATCAATGCAAGGATGGGTTAGTATTGATCAGCGAGTGGGATTCTGCTTATGCTCGCACGTTGTCTCGGAATTTGAAAGATAGTTTCTCTGAACTCTGTAAAGCTAATACTGATTTATCACCGCCAGTGTACAGTTTTAACTATCTGCGAGGATTGGATGGCGCATTACCCAGTGCTGAGAAACGAGGAACAAAAGCAGCTCGAGAGAATGATGCGAATCAAGCCATGGATTTACGCGCTCAGCTTGAAGCAGCACCGCCCGAGCATGCCGAGGGACTCAGCCAATACGACTATTTGCGGCGCTTGACTAATGAGATTGCCAGGCTTGACCGTGATCCACAGTTTGCCGAGCATGGCGTTAAGGCGATCGGTATTGTTGGTTCGGATGTGTACGACAAACTGCTGATCCTCCAGGCTCTACGCAATCATTTCAAAGGAAAAATCTTTTTTACTACTGATCTGGACGCGCGTTACTTGCATGCTGACCAGAAGGACTGGGCGCGCAATCTCGTGGTGGCGTCCAATTTTGGTCTGGCATTGCATCCTTTACTTCAACAATCTACATTACCTTTTCGTGATGGCTATCAAACTTCGATTTACCTCGCTACCTTAATGGCGCTTGCGCCCGAGTCCCTCGGGTATTGGGCTGAACAAATGAAGAAATGGCTGAGACCACAGGTTTTTGAGATTGGCCGGACTGAAGCAGTGCTGGTAGCTTCTCCTTCCGTAAATGATCTCATCGATTGGATCAATGGCAGCAATCCGCAAGGGATAAGCCATATGGCACGAGTAACGTCATGTGCAGATTGGGCAGAATGCGACCGGATAGAGCCTGCCAGCGTACCATGGACGCTCTCCTTATCACAGCAATGGATGGAATGGCTTGCGTGTATCTTATTCAGTTTGTGGGTAATGATCACCAGTCGTCGTATTCAGAAAGGCTTGTTAACACTATTTTATTTGATCAGATCAACCGGATGCTCGCCAATACAGGCACATCCCACAGCTTTCTGGATGATCTTGCTGGGGGTGATCACGATTGTTGCGCTCATAGTCGTTAATCAGGTTATGCAAGACACTGGCGAGCAAGGAGTGGGCGAACCGTTTGTATGGCTGGAAGGAATCAGCGTATGGCCCAACCTTGTGATTCGTTTCATCAGCCTCATCACGATGCTGATTTTGACATGGGTATTTATCATTCGGATCCAGCGGCAGGCGCTGACAATAGCCGAGCAATTCAGTCTAACCACACCCTCAATCTGGTCACTTGCACGCAGCCGCTTCTCTGCCATGTGGACCGGTCCCTATCTTGATCTGACATCATTTGATACAGAAGGTAGACCCAGATTTGGCGCTTCACGGGATAAAATCGAGGTTTCCGTTTTGTGGCAGAACTATTTGCGCGCTACCAGCTGGCAGGAAATGGTCTGGTGGATCGTCTTGTCGACGGTGATTATATTGCTGCTAAGCATAGTAGCATTTAGCGCTTTTGATATTCCTTCATTCCCACATCGAGGTGAGCTTGTCAGATATCTGCATTACATTCTCATAGGAATGACTGCCCCTGTCCTCTGGCTGATTATTTTCTGGATTGGCTATGAGATTCGTGCTTGTATCCAATTTATCGAAGCACTCGGTCATGCCCGCAGGCAATGGCCAGAATACTTGTTTGATCGCAAAGTCAATGAAACCGGGGTACCACGTCTTTACCTCGATTATTATCTTGATTTTCAGCTTGTCGTAGCAGTAACCCAACGCATACAATGGCTCATTTATCTGCCGTTCGTTTCAATTCTTTTTATGGTGATTGCGCGTAGCGATCTGTTTGATGCCATGGATTTTCCATTGACGCTTATTCTGATTGTCATCATCGCGCTGTTTTACACGCTGTATACGGCAAAGCTATTGAATAAAAGTGCGGACGCCATGCGCACCAAAGTCTTGGCTCATTATGAGCAAGTACTTTTGCAACTGGCTCAACCCAGAATACAAGCTCAACCCTCTGTCAATGCAGAGCAAATTAACCGGCTAGTCGAGCGGATTCGTAGTACACGCGAGGGTGCCTTTGCATCATTTACCCAGCAGCCGGCGCTCCAGGCATTGCTCTTGCCGTTTGGTGGCTTTGGTGGAGCGCAGTTGATTGATTATTTATTCACTTTCTAGCGCGTTGGGTTGATTTCACTTGTTAGATAAGTTGATCATTATCGAATAAAGTTTTTATCAATATTTTATGAGGAGATAGTATGACAAGGCGGCTGATCAGCTCGGGTTCCACGTTTGAAGAAGAAATTGGCTATTCTCGTGCAGTAGTGGAAGGGGACTGGATTTTCGTATCAGGAACAACGGGTTTTGATTATTCAACCATGACCATATCGGATGACTTGCTTGAGCAGGCTGAGCAATGTTTCAAGAATATCGAATCTGCTTTGCGGCAGGCAGGCTCCGGCTTGCAGGATATCGTGCGGGTTACCTACGTATTGCCCCATGCAGCCGATTTTGAATTGTGCTGGCCTGTTTTCCGCAAGTATCTCGGTAAAGTGCGCCCGGCGGCTATGATGATCGTGGCAGGCTTATCCGATCCACGTATGAGAATCGAAGTTCAGGTAACTGCCCACAAGAGCACCTAAGAAGCTATTTGGAAATTCAGAGTGCTAGTATTCGTGTATGTTTTAAAAGCAGGTTATCAATGGCGCTAATTGTCCGTGAGTTCCGGGATTGGGGCGCAGTTTACTGCCATCTCCACCGCTGAACACGTAACGGAACATGAGAGTGTTTTCATCATTTGTTGCGGTTACGGGAAAGATGCGAACGCCACAAAAACACTCAATGGCAGGTTGCCTGGGCAGCCAAAGCGTCAAATGTACTGCGGTTCCCGGGCAACGTGGCGTTGATACCGGCAAGAAGATCAATGGCCGTAAACGCCATATTCTGGTAAATACACTGGGTTCACTGTTGACGGTGGGTGGTATCTGTTGCCAGCGTGCAGAACCTGACGCTGCCCGCCTGCCGCTGCATCATTCGACCTTGCAGTTGCAGAAGGCTGAAGAAGATTTCGGTCAATGGTATAGCTGATCTCATATAAAATGATTCAAAGTGCATAAGCGGTAGAGAGCTGCTCGATGGAGCATTCTTCCTTTTTTCTAATTGCTTTGATTTGGGGCCATTTTGATTCAATGTCATTGAAGTCTGGTGAATAAGACGGCAAGTATTCAAGGGTGCGGCCGGCATTGGCGAAGACGGTTTTGATATCCTGTCGTTTTTGGAACGTCGCGTTGTCCATGACGATCACGCAAGCGAGCGGGAGTTTGGGCAAAAGATCCTACCTAACCCACGCATGGAAGATGTCGGCGTGGATATTGGTTGTGAACAGGCCCACGGTCAGAAGCGTCTTCTCGATGAGGGTGCCGATGGCATCGGTTCGGCCTCTTGCATGCCAATCTTTTACACCATGGCGACCCTCGCGTTCATAGCCTCCAATTTTTTCCTGTAAGATACGCCGCTCTTCTTCGCTGGCGCCTTGGGTGACGCAGAGTTTTTTTCATAGGTCACGCGCCCAGGCGCCTTAAAGCGTGATTGATGCCCTGGGTGCTGACTCCAGGCCGTTTGGCGCGCTCGTACAGATACGCGTCTGGATGATTCTCTATATATCCTGCGCCAAAACCTCCATGTCGATCTTGGTTTAAGGCTTGTTGCGGATTGTCTTGGGATCGGGAGTCTTGATCCAGCGCGCCACGCTGGCTATACCTACGCAGAAACGCTTCGCCACTTGCGCGATGGTAAGGTCCTCCTTCTTTCGAATGGATAATACTTTACAGCGACATAATACTGGACATGTCATCCATAAGTTATAATCAATTTATTTGGAATTTACTATAGCTCAACTCTGGCTAATTCCTATTCGAAACTCATATCCTGTCGAATCATCCTCCCCACTCTATTCCAGTCTTCCCGACCAAATCGCCTGAGTTGCGCTTCTTTCTGCCTTACTCATTCATCTCGTAATTCCTGTATCTACTTTGAACGCCAGCCTCGTTGCCCCCTGTTGCGCCTAAGCTCTCGCGAGATCGTAAATTTGTTCACGCCAACTTTATTCACTCTTTCTTTGCTTAAAATCTGCTTTGCGTAGCTCGTAAATCTAATATCGACTCTCTGCTGATAGCGCTTATTTGCTCCTTTTATTTGATCGTTCAAGAAGCTCAGATGCTGTCCCAGCTTGCCTCTTGTTAATTTTATAAAAATTGCAATTCAAACTTGAATCCGCCCAACCTTAAAAACTGATGCGTCAGAAGATGCTTTTTCTAAATGGAATGTATTACGCAGAAAGGATTCGAACATAAGCAGTGTCCACAACGGCGCACTGTAATCTCTCCTTCCCGATTCATGCTGATCAAGCATTTCTTCAATAAAATTCATATTAAAGATGCCTGTTTCTGCCAATGTTTCACTGAGCAAGGATTTGCGCACTCTCTCCCGTAGCTCACCCCTGAACCATTTCGCCAGCGGTACTGCAAACCCCATTTTATTACGATAAAGCACATCATCAGGAAGATAATCTTCCAGTGCCTTCTTAAGAATGTATTTGCCTTCATGGTTATGTAACTTTAAGGAGGCTGGAATCCCAGAAATCCATTCAACCAGTTTGTGATCTAATAGTGGCACGCGCACCTCCAAAGAATGCGCCATACTCGCACGATCAACTTTGGTTAGAATGTCGCCAACGAGATAGGTTTTCATATCCAGGTACTGGATGAGGGATAGCGGATCCTGTGTCGGACTTTTATCCGCATAACCACGTAATATTTCAACAGCCCGATAATCCTGCAGACTATTCTTAAAAGATGAACTGAACAAACGCTGACGCATCTTATCGTCCATAATGGATACACTATGAAAATAGCCTTCTATTGAATCACATGCCAAGGTTTCAAAAGTAGCCTTGGCACGCAAAAACCTTGGTGCCCAATCTGCCTTGGGATAAAGGCGTCCTAGCAAACCAAACAAAGGTTTACGCAACCCAATAGGTAATCTAGACCTCAGTTGCTCTTCGTACATATGCCAACGATAGCGGCGATATCCAGCGAAATTTTCATCCCCGCCATCCCCAGATAGCGCAACAGTTACTCGCTTTCTAGCAAGCGCACAAACTCGATAAGTTGGCATAGCCGAGCTATCGGCAAAAGGTTCATCATATAATGACGCCAATTTGTCAATAAGATCAAAATCATCTCGCTCTACTTGATCAACATAATGACAAGTATGATAGCGCTCAGCCACTTTCTGGGCATAGTCTGATTCATCAAAGGCTGGATCAGAAAAAGAAATTGAGCAAGTATTGACGGGATCCTTCATTAACCCTCCCATCATGGCGACGACAGCACTGGAATCCACTCCTCCTGAAAGAAAAGCCCCCAAGGGTACTTCGCTCATGAGATGACTACCGACAGCTTCTCGCAGTCGGATAATCAGCTCATCCTGAACTTCTCGCTCTTCCATCGCGCCATGTAACTGAAATGGAACATCCCAATATTGACGAGGTTGCAATGATTGCTGACCACTTTGTAGCATCAAGATATGACCCGGTGAAAGCTTATACGCATGCCTAAAAATAGTTTTGGGTTCAGGGATATATCCATAGGCAAAATAATCTTCAATTGCCTGGGCATCCATCTCCCTTAGAAAATCCGGATGAGCAAGTAGCGCTTTAAGCTCGGATGCGAAAATGAATAGTCCGTTGGCCAGCATGGTGTAATAAAGTGGCTTGATACCCAGCCTATCACGGGCTACAAAAAGCGTATCTCGATTGCGATCCCATAAGCCAAATGCAAACATACCGCGGAATCGATTGACACATTGCTCGCCCCACTCTTCCCAGCCATGTACAATTACCTCAGTATCACAATGTGTGCGAAAATGATGGCCTAGTTCGGCAAGCTCTTTAGCCAGCTCTTGATAATTGTATATTTCACCATTAAAAACCACGACAACGCTGCCATCTTCGTTAAAAAGAGGTTGCTGCCCACTGGAAACATCCATTATGGATAAGCGGCGATGACCCAGACCAATACCCGGCTCGGTATATAATTCTCCCTCATCTGGCCCACGATGAACCTGGGTCTGATTCATGTCATTAAGCAGTTGTCGGCTGATTTCATTCTTACTGCGCGTATCAAATATGCCCACGATTCCGCACATGATCATTTCCCCTTCATATTTATTCTCTCTTTACCGACCCCTTCTATCATTTGGCAAATTCTTATTGTTTCATAACCCAAGAACTTTATCATAGACCTTAAGATAACTGTTGGTCATCGCATCCATACTAAAACCACACTCAATCAGCTGACGTGCAGCATATCCCTGTCTTGTAAGCAGCTCCTGGTTTCTATAATATTCAAATATCGCTTCAGCCAGTATTTCAGGATCGCTTGGCGGTATAAGCTTTCCAGTTTTGCCCTCTTTTACCAGTTCGATATTCCCCCCAACTTTGGTTGCCACTACAGGCAGACCACTAGACATCGCCTCGAGAATAGTATTGGAAATTCCCTCACCCAGCGATGGCAGCACAAATAGATCCATAACGCGCATTAGTTCAGGAATATCAGTACGCTCACCAGGAAACCAAGCTAGATTCTCAGCCTTTGCGCTACTTATCATTGTAATGCATTTTTCCCGCACTTCTCCCTCCCCCACAATGAGAAGTCGCAACCGCTTGCTTGCTTCTGGAATCCTATCCAACATTAACAAAAAGGCTTGGACCAAATTAGGATAGTCTTTTACCTCAGCCATTCTCCCAACGCTCCCAATGACAAAAGAATTCTCATTGATAAAGCCATGAGGAGTAGCTACAGGAGACAGATCGAAGCTCGGGCAGAAACGTGAGCTATCCACACCGTTATAGATTTGATCAATATCGTCTGGGTTTACTTTTACCGTATTAATTAGCCACTTTTCCAGATCTTTACTGACAGCAATAAAATGATGGATGAAAGGACAAATTATTTTTCTCAATAAATTATATTTACGACTCTTACCCTCAAGATCAAAGATATCCCGGCCATGCTCTCCGTGCACACGGGCTCTTACTCCTGCCCAAGCAGCAATGACCTGTCCTTCCATTGTGGCAAGATTACGAGTATGTACGATATCCGGCTCAAGTTGCTTGAATAACTTAAAAAGATTGGAATAAACCTTAAAATCACTCCCTTCACGCTTATTCAGCGCAATAACTGCCACATCTCTTCTTTTGATTCGCCGATGAAAATCAGAATATCCTTTAAGGCATATGATGGCATGCCGGTAGCGCTCTGGAGGGATAGTATTAACCAGATTCACCAAGCCATTTTCTAACCCACCGACACCGAGATGGTGAATAACATGTGCAATAAGAGGTGGATTACTGGTATTCATAATAATCTCTAACCAGGCATAAAAACACGCATATAGCTGGCAATTATCGTTATTGACGAGAAATATTACAGCGGTAACACTGACACTATATTTACCCCTCATTTGGGGGCCGTGCAGTTTGAAGCCCCCTCGCTATTACTGGCAGCATATCATCAAGAAAATCTTGGAGTACTACCGCCGCCGCCTCTAGATCATGATCATTATAAGAAGTCGTAACAATGATTTCAGCCCCATCATCGTCATATCCCAGAAATTTATTCATGGCAAGAATAGCTTTTGCAAAATAGGGATTGGCTGTTTGCTCATTACCCAACCAGTACCATCTCCATACCAATAAATTTGTGGTATACGACTGTAATTGGCTCTGATTGACCGTTAACGTATCGGAATCAAGTGATATATGACGTTTAGTATTGCCAATACTACGCCAGCCAGAATATTTATCAGAGACCAGTACGTTCCTGGAATTAATTAGCTCTGCTCCCTGATTCTGTTTCCGGTAATAGGTAATATGGACGTTTACTGATTGATCAGCATGCTTAAAATGATAAAGAAACTTACGAGGCTCACCAATATAACGAGGAACCCAATCAAAAGATAGATCTTGACTAACCTCCCATTTTCCCAATGGATCTATAATCTCAACCTCAGGGATCAAGTTGTTCTCAGCCGTGGTATTCAGATAATTCGCATAAGCTGGCCAAATTAGTATAATGACCACCACTAGGCTTGCAGCAAGCCACATGCTGTTAAGCGAAATATTATCAGTTTGAGGATTAATAACTTGATTCTCATTTTTAGTCTTATTCTCCAGTTCGCCTTCCCGCCAATACGAACCAATCCAGAATAACAGCATCATGACTAAACCAAAAAATACCCAGCCATAGACCAAATGATCAACACCAACAGCCAATTGCATATTACTGAGGTGCCCTGTCATTACAATCAAATACGCCCGCATTCCATTGGCAACAATCGGCACAACAATAGAAAGTACAATAAAAAGTATGCGCTTTACTAAACTCCGGTAAGTAAGATAGGCATAGAGCGTGCCCAATGTTACCGACGCAATCAAATAACGCAAACCGCTACAAGCTTCTACTACAGACCAATTGCCACTAGAAAGGCTAAAAAAACTCCCCTCACGATAAACAGGAATTCCTGTCATCTGCAATGCAGTGACTGTAAAATCTGCTGTGAAGTCGATTAATGGCGGGATAAGTGCTTCACCAAATGGAACAGCAAAGAAAAGATAAGCAAGCGGAAAAGCGATAGCCCAAGCGAATCGATACCCCATAATGATGCATACTGTGGCAGGAATCATTGCTATCAAAGCATACTGCTCAACCACCAGTACACTCGCAAGCGTGGCCAATAACCAACCAAATCCGAGCATTCCCAATACTAATAACCATCCAAAGCTTGGCTGATATTTCAATAGGCTAAGATTATTACGCTGTTTCCAGATCATATAAACGCTGAAAGGAAGAATCAAAAAGCCATGTGCATAAGTATCTGATCTGATCCAGGTTGAAATGATCGACCACGTAACCTCGTGATACACACTCAGTACGAGGATAATCACGAGAGATGTAACGAAAGCAGAGATTTTCTGTTTTTTTACTAAAGTGCTCACTGCAATTTCTGATGGAAGTTGCATGCTCATAGTATTATAAATATTATTAATATCGATATTAACAAGGAATTAACGAACCAATATCTCATCCCTTAAGTCGTTTCTTCTATTCTCAGCAAACAAAGCATCTATTCTGGCCAAGCTTTCTGCCCAATTATAATCTTTCAATACCCGTAACCTTGCAGTTACGCCAACATCTTTACTCATGTCATTTTGGAATAGCAGAATAATCTGATCAATAAATTGACTTGCATCACTAGCGACGAATAACTCTATCTCAGGAACAGCATAGATACCTTCCATTGCTTGAGGAGAAACAATAACAATTTTTTCCATAGCCATCGCTTCCAGCACTTTATTCTGGATGCCCCGCGCTACACGTAAAGGCGCTACCGCCATCGACGCATAAGCCATATAAGGTCGAATATCCTCTACAGCACCCGTTACAGTAATGCCGGGTAAGCTAGCCAACGCCATAACCTCTCGGGATGGTCTGGCACCCACAACATAAAACTCCACTTGAGGCAGTTGTGTGCGAACTGTAGGAAAAACAGCATGTGCAAACCAGCTTACAGCATCAACATTTGGCCAATAATCCATAGCGCCAGTAAATACAAGAACTTTTGCTCCTTCCGAGTATGGATTGTCATAACGAAGATAAGGTGAAAAAACGTCAGTATCTACTCCATTATTAAAGAAGATTGTTTTATCAGTGGTTTCCGGCGCAAGTTGTTTGAACAAATCGGCCTCTTTCTCTGAAACAAAAGTCACATAATCACAATCTTTGGCAACCTGCCTCTCGTAAGTAAGTAATAATTTAGCTTCTCGTCGGTAGATCCAGTTCTGAGGCCAAGATTTAGCTGATGCATACTGACGCCATTTATCTGAATCAACATCAACGAAATCAACGACATAATTACAATCTTTGGCGTGACTAATGTATTGCGCCATTGCCGAGGAAAAAATCAAGATATGATCAATAGATTTTTTACCGAGTCGCTCATTTACCCAAGTCTGGAGACGCTGATTATAATAATAAGATAAGGTAAGGGGAGTATTTGAGAGCAAGGTGAAGAGACTGCGTATCCGAGCAGTAAATGGGTCAAGTTTAATAAAGCAGGCATCTTCACAGAGAGATTTGACCTGATCCACATATTGCCAGTCTTGCTCATCATCTATAAATGTTCCTAAGTAAACTCGGTAACGTTCACTGAGATGCTGCAACAGATGATAGGAACGTATTTTATCTCCCTTGTTTGGTGGATAAGGAATTCTATGTGTTAGATAAAGCAATGCTTGCATTGGTCTGGATCTAGCCCAGGTTCCTCACGATATGCGGCCCAATCAGATTCGCCAATGATAAAGGAAGCTTTTGCCAAGCTTTGATGAAAAGGCGATATTTGGGATTTAATGGATTATGGTCAGGCAGGATTTCTGCCTGATGAAGCTGGTATTCGTAATAAAGCGGTTGTGGCTCAAATCCCCAATTTTTCTTAAAGCTGAAAGAACCTGTGCCACGCTTACTGCGTCCGAAATCGAAAATCTTATAACCATGCTCACAAGCACGTCGCATTAGCTCCCAATACATAAAGTCATTTGCTGCCAAATCTCGTGCTTCATCAATCCCTCCCCCGTAATAGGGTAAAACCTCATCACGAAAATAAAAGCTCATAACGGCGCTCACTACTTGATTTTCATGGGTGATAATCATTAATTCACAATCTTCGGCAAAAACTGCTTTGAGTAAGCGAAAATAATCCTTTGAGAATACTGGCGTTCCTAATCGATGCACACTCACTGAATAAGCATGAAAAAATCGCTCGATATCCTCATCGATGCAACTTTGCAATCCATTTTTAGCACCCTTTCGTACCATTGCACGTTGCTTACGAGGAATAGCCAGCATATTTTTCTCGACATCAGGATCAATTTCTTTACGGAAAGTTACATAAAGATCTCTGGTCAGCCAATCCGTGTGAAATGGTTTGAGATTTCTATACTCGAGATAATCTACCTTCAATCGGGCAGCTAGCCTTTGAGCAATCTGATCAAGCGCCAGCCTCGCTGCTTCGGACCTAGCTGCTATCCCACCATAAACACAAAATGGCAATGAGCTAAGCGAATGCCCAAAAAGGTAGCTATTAACTTCTACCAAAGGCAGTACGCCATCTATTTCTCCGTTAACTTCTGCATAGAGGAACCATGTCTTATGCCCAAAAGCTTTTTCAATAATCTGCTGCCAACCCGCTCGATGAAAGAAAGTTGCTTCTGAACAGGTTATTACGAATGTATCCCATGCTGCTACAACATCTGCCTGTAATAAATATACACTGGGAATATCAGCAAATAATGGAGTTTTAATTTGTTGAGGAAATATAACATCCGCTACACTCATTCTGCCTCATCCAGAAAGATTTGATCCATACGCCCCCAGCTAAAATCATTGATTAGCAACTTTACCCGCTTTTCCATGCAATCAAGATTCAGATAATGACGAAAACGGGTTTTGGCGCTGATGCCCTTCTGACGGGGTTGCTCAGGATCCATTTCCCATGGATGAAAATAAAAGATCGCAGGACGGTGATCATGATTGTTCACTTTATGAATAAACCAGCGTGAAACAGAATAGGGCCATAATCTGAAATACCCCCCACCCCCCGCAGGAAAATTACGTCCAAACAGACTAACAGTCGTCACTGGTAACTCCAATAATTTCCTGGCTGGACTAGGGTAAAAGGCAAAACGGGGGGCATCTGGCATACCATAGTGATCATGATGCACAGGATAGACACTCGAGCTATATCGATAGCCAGCTTCTTCAAGTAAATCAAATGCCCAAAGATTCTGGTTATTTATTGAGAAACTAGGCGCGCGATAACCCCATACTGGATTACCTCCAATATCCTCAAGTAATCTTTTACTATGAATAATATCCTTACGAAACTGAGCAAATCCCAGTTCTGAAACCCGGTGATGCTCACACCCATGGCTTGCAAGCTCATGGCCATTTTCAGTGATGCGCCTAACCATACTCATATAGCGCTTGGCAATCCAACCCAAGGTAAAGAAAGTAGCTTTTATTTGTTTTTCATCCAGTAGCGTGAGAATACAGTCAATATTCCTTTCTACCCTACACGGTAAATTTTCCCAGGTTTCTCTTGGTATATGAGAAGCAAATGCAGAAACATGGAAATAATCTTCCACATCGATTGTCATCGCGTTACGTATCATTCCAATTTGCCATCCTATGAAACTCAAAACCAAGAAAAATTAAATTAATAGAAGTAATAATAGTTTACTGAAACAGATTTAGAGTTATTTGCTGATCATCTTTATTCTTTGTCATGCAGTAGCGGGCTTCAACTCGTCTGATTCATCATTAGAGAAAATTGACAGATCAAACTCTTGCTGAATGTCACGAATAACTTCGTTTACTTCTACACTACTCAAGGTATGCAATTCTTCTAAGCAACCCATTATTAATAAACGATCACAAAGCGTATTGATTCTGCGGGGAATACCCTTTGTAAAGTTGTAAATTACGTTAAAAGCATCATCGCGAAGAAAAGGATCGCCAGACCAGCCCGCTGTAGTCAGGCGATGTTCAATATAAGATTTGGTTTCATCCGCATCTAAAGGACCGAGATGATAGGTCGCGATAACTCTTTGGCGTAATTGCTGCATACTGTTACCAAGCAGAAGCTTTCTAAACTCAGGTTGCCCAAGTAAAAATGTTTGCAACAAGAGCTTATCGTCTGTCTGAAAGTTTGAGAGCATTCTCAATTCCTCGAGTGCACCAGGAGAAAGATTTTGCGCTTCATCTACAAGTAGCAACACCCGTTTTCCCTCTCTATCAGACTGCCGAAAGAATTGCTCAAGTTCAAGTAAAAGAGTCGCTTTAGTCGAGTTTAAGTGTGTCAATCCAAAAGCAGCAGCCACCATTCTTAAAATATCTTCCGAATCCAGATGTGTATTCACTAATTGCACAGCAATAAATTTTTCCCGCTCTAGCTTCTGGAAAAGATGACGCATCAAAGTTGTTTTACCCGCACCTATCTCCCCTGTAACAATAATAAAGCCGTCTTCTTGCGACAACCCATATTCAAGATAAGCCATTGCCCGTTTATGCCCTTTACTGCTGAAAAAGAAATTTGGATCGGGCTTCAGTTGAAATGGCTTAACCTTAAGACCGTAGTAAGATAAATACATATAATTAGATTAGATTTGCTTTATGCTATTGATTAGAAATTCATATTCAATGAAGCTGTAATATTATTTGAATTAAAATCACTATTATTCTGATTAGAGTTACGCCAATTATGAAAATAGCTAATCATTCCATTCATATTAGGAGTGATTCGCTTATTCAAACTAAGCATGATGATTTGATTATCATCTATTCGATCAGATACAAGAAAATTAATTCTAGTAAAGCTATAGTTAATGTTGGCACTGGTTTGAGGAGTTAGCCTATGGTTCCAGGAGATATTACCGCCTGTTTGGTCTGTATCTCTCGTTAATAGCGCATTTTCTAATCCGATTAATGATACATCCTCCAGAGCTGCTGTATACGCCCGCCGCTGCAAATTAAATCCCCTCAATAGAAGAGTATTTCTACTACCATTGATCGCTAAGAATGCTTGCAGACGCCTCTGTAGAAATAGGCGATTGGTAAGAAAATTATTCGGATCGGAAAAAGCAGAAGGAACACCTTGATTAAGTAAGGCTTCGCTATTCTGCGTGCTCGAAAAAAGCTGATCGAGTGCACTTGTTGTAATAATCTCTGATCCAAACAAGGATTGTTGACCAAAAGTAGTAATGTCTTGGTTATAACTCAAACCCCAGGTAGTTAATCGCGTGCGATGATTCGCTGAAGCCAAATAGGTATCACCAAAGAATCTTTGCCCTCCTGAGAAATTAATCTCAGTTCTTTCAGTAGGCGCCCATGCAAAACCAACTGTCCAGGTTGGACCAGATGATTTTCCCCGGACAGAAATAAAACTATTTCTTTCGTAACCACCTGTTGCAATAAGATCAAATTGTGGTGTAACAACATACCTGAGAAGTGCTATAGATCGCTCTAAATCAATTGTTCGAAGCTGATCTCGACGTATTTCCGTATGATTGTAGTTAAGCCCCCATTTTAATACCCTGAAATCAGCTCCACTAACTAAACGCGCAATCCCTGAATCTGATGAACTACTAAAAAAACCTTGCCCGCTTGCATTGACTTCACCATGCACATAACGCAACTCCGCTGATGCAAAATCCTTGAACCGGTGCTTCAAATAAGGGCTAACACTATAAGAATTAACATTTCTTCTATTAACCGGATTGGCGTTATCAACTGATTGTGGCCCAAATAAAAAAGCATTTTGTTGAATCATCCTGGCGAGTCCATCAACAAAAAAGCGATCCTCAATCAATTCAGCGGTTGCACGAGCATTGAGTTGATGCCTTATCCTGGAAAATTCACTATGCTCTGCGTAGATGAGATTATTCATCATGTAGTTAATATTGGTATTAAAGCGACGCCCTTCACCAGTCAATAAAATACCCGGATTAATCTGGGTAATGAAATCACCACCACCCCCTCCTCCTAAGCCTAATCTCAAATTATCAGTGTAAGTTTCCCTCAGATTTAATCGTGGCTTGACTTCCCAGCCAGCTGCAACTGCATGGGAAACCAGTATGCTTGCTATAACAAGGTAGATAGTTCGGTAAAAAATTCTACAAAAATAGCTATTACTACCGAATAACATCATGAATAGTAATAACCATAATAGCCAGTGCCAGCCCCGGAAAATGCTCTAGCTTTGTTATAAATTAGATTAACAACATCGCACGATTCGATCTGTCGTAAAGCTTCTTTAACTGTTTGTTGGGTTGTTCTCTCAGCCTCTACCACTAGCACAATTTGACCCATCTGGCTCGCAAGAACACGTGCTTCACTGGTCAATAGTAATGGTGGAGAATCAAAGATAACAATACGGTCTCGATATCGCTGCGCGAGCTCTGTTAAGATATCTCTCATATTTTGGCTAGCCAATAACTCAGTCGCATGAGAATGTCGTGTTCCTGCAGAAATAATCGTTAGCTTTTCGATGCTCGTTTTTATCAAAATATCTGATACGTCAAGATAATCATCGAGAATAATATCCAGCAGTCCTTTCTTCTCCGGACTAAAATCCAGTATTCTGGGAATAGAAGGACGTGCCACATCGGCATCTACCAATAAAACTCTATGATCCCTTTCCATCGCGATACTCATCGCCAAATTAATGGAGCAAAAACTTTTTCCTTCTCCAGCAAGAGAACTGGTAACCATAATCAGATTACCATTTTTTATTCCGGTATCTTGATTGAAAGCATTTATTAATAATGGCCGCTTGATAAGACGAAACTGCTCAGCAATCTGAGTTTTCCCATGCTGAGGCGTTACGATCCCTAATTGATGCAGTTTATCAAGATTAATGGATATTTGTTTTTGAGCGGTCGACACAGCATGAAAATTAACTGACTCATTCTCATTTCCAAGTATATTTTCATCTGTCTTAGCCGGGGTGCTGACCTGATCGAGATGAGCACTTGCTGATGTTTGCGATGCCCGCTCTGTTACAGTTTTTTTTTCAAGCCTATCTGCAGCTCTCTCAATGATGCTCATATTTCCCCTCCGTTAACCTCTGTTCTAAGCATAATTTTCTGCCTCAAAATATATGCTTCACAAGTACTGATGCTACTATTCAAAATTAAAAGAGCTACATGCGTGAAAAAAATGAAAATTTCACATACACCATCAACACTGTGTATAACGCCATCAACAACAATAAGAAAAAACCAAAAGCGTAGAGGCGATTTCTGCGCTTTGATTTTTCAAGATCTGTCCAGATCATAGGAACAGTTCCTAGTATCGCCAGACCAGTAACCTGTCGCAAATCAGTTTGACTGTGAAAGGTAGGGCGAATTTGACTCACTACAAAGGAAATTCCTATACCAGCAAGTAATGATCCAATAAAAACAAAGGAAAATAGTTTTCTGCGATCAGGACCTGAGGGTGCTTCAGGAACAGTAGGTGGATCAATAATTCTAAATGACATCAAACCTGTAGCAGAGGTCAGTTCACCAGATATTTCAGCAGATGCTCGACGTTCAAGAAGCTTTTCATAATTAGCCTTGTTAACATTATAGTCACGATTTAACTGTGTCAATTCTGCTTCGACCGCAGGAACCATCGTACTCATTGATTTAAGTCGCTCAAAACGTCCAGTATACTCAGTAACACGTGCCTCCATTGAAGCAACCACAGCCTCAGCCTCCGTCAGTGCGATATTCAGTTGCTGCAGCATTGGACTATAGTTTCGACCATGATCACCTCCAGCCCCCACTAGCTCCGCTTCTTCCTTTTTACGTTCTTCAAGTTGAGCGATCAAGCGCTGAGTTGAGATAACGTCAGGATGTAGTTCAGTAAAATTTAGCCTTAAATTATCCAAATTAAGATGAAGCGCCTGAATTCGCGCATCGATTTCCGGATTTATTATTTTCTCAGATACCGCATTATTCGTTTCCAGTAAAAGAACCGTCTCATCCCCACTAATTTGCTTTTTAACAGCATCTCGTGCGCGTTCAGCCTCTTTCAAAGCAAGTTTTGCTTTCTCAAGATCTTCTAAAGCTATCGTTAGCTGTGAATAATAATCTCCACCCTGCCCAGGTAATAATCCAATATTTCTTTGCTTAAAGGCCGTCAATTCATTTTCTGAAGTAATTAATTTTTCTTCAAATGCTGCGATCTGCTGATCAATAAAGCGTAGCGCTGAAGTAGAATCTTGCTTTTTACCTTCTAAGCCACCTTCCACAAAGATAGTAAGAAGCGATTGCACAATCTCCTTTGCGAGTTTTGGATCTTTATTACTATACGAAATAGTAAAAATATTATCCCGTCCAGCCGCAGCAAGTGTAATTTCCTTCATCAACGCAGCAACTAGCTTGTCATACGCAGCATCATCTGTAATTTTTATGTCAAGATCAACCATACGGGTGATTCTTTCTACATTTGGACGGCTTATAAGAGTACGGCTCATTATTGACACTTGCTGCTCTGGGTTAGGAGAAACAGTCATACCCGCCATTAGTGGCCTAAGAATATTCTGTGTATCAACGTAAATTCGAGCTGAGGCCTCATAATTATCAGGCAACTGATAGACAACAGTCCAGCCAACTATGGCAATAGCCCAGGCAACTGCTATAGAAACCCAACGATACTTCCATATCCCTTTAATATAAACTAACAGCTGAGCAATTAACTCATCCATGCTGGATCACACTCCATTTTGTACGATTCAATTGAGTCAGAATTTTCTTTGCAATCAAAAGAAACTTTCCGGTATAACTAAGACATCACCTTGATATACAGGGACATTCGCACTAATATCCCCATCCCGGATTAAATCATTTAACCGAACTCTAAACTGCTGCTGTTTTCCATCAATCGTTCGAATGATTCTGGCCCTGTTTCCATCAGCAAAATCGGTAATTCCTCCGACTGCAATGAGAACATCCATTAGTGACATATGTTCACGATAGGGAAGTGATTGTGGATTAGCAGCCTCACCTATTACTCGAATTTGTTCGCTAAAGGGTCCAACAAACCCAGTTATCACAACTGTTACAACCGGTTGTTGCAGATATTTAGATAAAGTTACTTCAATATCACGAGCCAATTGTGTGGATGTTTTTCCACTCGCAGGCAGATCTTCCACTAATGGCGTAGTAATTTTCCCATCAGGGCGAACTGGAATGGACATGGAAATTTCAGGATTACGCCATACGATAATATCCAAAGCGTCACCTGGTCCTATCAGATAATCATGAGGCACTTTCTCTCCCTGAGTAGTGAGAAGTGGGTAAGTAGTACAGCCAGTAAGTACAAGTATCGAAAATAATCCCAAAAAACCAGCTAACCAACTCACAATACAAGTATGCAGGGTATTCACTTGAATTCCTCGTTCCAAAAAATTAAAGACATTCAGATATACAAAATTTTATCGAATATTAATATATAAAATTAAGTTTCATATCTTATAAATTAAGCATATATAGAAGCATCTAAAAAATAAGTATTAATGCTTTTTCCATCTACAGGATATTCTTCAAGATTTTTTATCTACGTTTAAATCAAACACAAATACTATTTCGTATTCAATAAAATTGAAGAAGATATTGAAAAAGATATAGATATAAATGCCATATACGTTAGTAATAGCATAATGAGCAATTTTTTTCTCATCGCGAGACGGATTTGAGCTGTTTCTCATGCTCCTTCCCTGTGATCCGATGTATTTTTTCCATCTTTCCATGAGTTCCTGAGGATTATGAAAGCAATACTCATCTCCTGCTGAAGCATTGTCATCCAAATAAATTGAATACTCTAAAAAAACATAAGTATCGTTTAGGTCTAGCGAATCAGAACAGCATTGAAGTCCACCCCATACAAACGAAGTAACTGAGCTTAAGCCTATCATCCATAACAACTATGCTTCTTTAACTATACCAGATGCTTGCGCTAGAAGTATATTCTGAGTCTCCTCCAGCATAAAACGAATTTGAAGAGATTTATGATGCCATTTTTCACATTCCCGGAAGAAAAAGTTCCTCCTTCTTCTTTCTTTAAACACCTATTGCTTATAAAGCGAGTTATAACTGAATCGGGGAATCGGTTACCTGCTCAAGCCTATTTACTTTACGGAAAATATTAAAATCCTTTCTGAAACATCATTTATCTATATAAAATTACTCTGGTTTCATCATAAGGAAATATTAATGGAGAACAAAGAACGTAACACATCTGAATTGCTCCAATTAGTAGTCGTACAAAATACTAACGACAAAATGAGTATCGGTGAAATCAAGAACTCTCTCCGTGAGAGAGGTTTTGGTATTTTACTTGCCATTGCCGCTTCACCCATTTGCCTTCCTATTCCGGTTCCACCTGGCTATACTACTTTTTTTTCTATTCCACTTTTTATTTTCTCAGTACAAATGATATGGGGAATGAAATCCCCCTGGCTGCCTGAATGGATAAGTAAAAAAGAGATTAGCAAAAAAAATCTGGAAAAATTGATTGAAAAAACCACACCGTGGCTACGTAAGATTGAAAGTTACCTGCATCCAAGGCTTACCTATATCAGTGTGCATGCTTGGGAACGAATCATAGGTATTTTCTCCTTTATATTTACCATCTCTATTGCTCTTCCCATTCCTTTGGCAAATTTCCCTCCTGGATGGGGAATTCTCATCATGTCACTAGGTTTACTTAATAAAGATGGATTAACTATTATTATAGGTATGATAGTTGGCACTATTGGTATAGGAATAACACTTGTGATTCTTACGCTTATATGGATGGGAGTGTCACTACCATCATTTTATTAAATGCCAATTAATACAACCAAGCGCAAAATTTCAAACACGAAGAATTCCCTAAAAGCATATTCAGCTTAACCTCCTGATTCTATCTGCCACCAATATAGCTAATGCACAGGCTGTTTCAGGGAATGTGTTCGGTTCCAGTCTAGTAATTAATGCATGGTGGGTATTTTTATTTTCTCCCTATCCAAAACAACAAAACAAAACTCAGCAGTTGTTCTTACGAAATTCACTACCTGGAATTTATTACGGTAATGGTCAGACTCACGCCAGCACAGGTAGTAATTGAGAAATAATTGCATTTTTCTCCTTTGTTGCTGCACCCAATAAGGCAAAACCATGAAGATTGCCTGCCGTATCCTGAAATAAAGCCTTAACACCATCCTGATCAGCGTCAATCTGCCACTCGCCTATCACAGCAGGATCTGGCGGAGATACCACAGCGGAACAAGCCGGCGTTTTAACCAATACTGGCATAGGAGGATAGTGAACAGCTGATGGAGTACCTGTCAAAGTTGCTGCCAAGGCGCGAGCTGCATGAGTAATAGGCATTACGAATGGCAATACCCTACCTTCTACCTCGGCGCAGTCACCCAGTGCAAAGATATTTGTATTCTGAGTTTGTAAATATCGGTTTGTTATCACACCACGATTAACACGAATACCCGCCGCTTCGGCTAGCTTTGTACGTGAACGCAATCCTACTGCTGATAAGACAAGATCTGCTTCGACCGCTCGATCTTCATCAAAAATCAAACGATAACCACTGCTGGTCCGTTCAATTCGCTGTGTCTTAGCATTTAAATGAAACCTAATCCCTACCGCTGTTAGCTTATCCTGCAGAAACCCCCCCCCCTCCTTAGGCAGTAATCTACCCAGAGGCCAAGAACCGATATCGATTACATGCACCTGATAACCCGCTACAGCAAGATCATTGGCAAACTCGCAGCCGATCAATCCTGCGCCCAAAATTGCTATTTCTTTCTTACCATCCAGCGCATTACGGAAGCGGTGGTAATCATCAAGATCATTCACAGATAAAACTTCATCTACCGCATCACCTGACAACGACAAACGGATCGGATCAGCTCCTACAGCCAGCACAAGTTGGCCATAAGATAAATTCTCTCCATTTTCAAGGAGCACGGCACCATCGGATTGATTAATGGTATTAACGCGAGTATACGGCCGTATCGTTATATTTAGCTGAGTGGACATCTGTACTATATCCGAGTTCAAGAGCGATGCAGGCGTTTTACCCGTTGCTAACGCATTGGACAACATCGGCTTGGAATAAAACCCCCCATGATCGGCAGAGAGCATAGTGATTGGAATTTCTGTATTCAATTTACGCAACTCCCTTGCTACCGCGTAACCTGCCAAGCCACTTCCGATGATCACGACTGATTGCTGATTCATATAATTTCTACCATTTCAAAATCAGCCTTGACGACCCCACAATCAGGGCATACCCAGCTTTCGGGGATATCTTCCCAGCGTGTACCTGCCTGAATACCATGCTCCAGCTCACCTATTGATTCATCATAAATAAAACCACACACCTTGCACTGAAATTTCCTCATTGATCTAGCCTCAATTTTCTGTCCTTATTCCTTAAATGTTACCAAATAACTTTTAATTGTAACTCAATGGGAAGGTATTTTTGATGTCGCCACCGCCTCCCATTCCTTTTCCATGCTTGATAAAATATAGCCTCCATTTAAACTATACAGGCAGAAATTGAACCATTGTCTTATAGGTTATTCAAATAATTCGTTAACAAAACCTGACAGGTAGCTATTTATGAAACGTATTTTTTTATTCATTGCAACCAATCTAGCCATTTTATTGGTATTAAGCATTACGCTAAGGATATTGGGTATTGATCGTATACTGGATACAGAAGGCGGTGGATTAAATTACAATTCCTTACTTGCGTTTGCGGCCGTCATTGGCTTTGGAGGCTCACTCATTTCGCTCGCCATGTCTAAATGGAGTGCAAAACATATGACGGGAGCTATCGTTATCGACATCCCTTCCAATGCTACAGAAGGCTGGCTAGTTGAAACTGTACGCCGACAAGCTAAGGCTTCTGGTATCGGCATGCCGGAAGTAGCCATCTATGATTCTCCTGATGTCAATGCCTTTGCCACTGGAATGAATCGAAATGAGGCATTGGTGGCAGTGAGCACAGGTTTACTGCAAAAAATGCAACAAGACGAAATCGAGGCCGTCCTTGCACACGAAGTAAGTCACGTAGCCAATGGAGATATGGTGACACTTGCTCTAATTCAAGGAGTGGTAAATACCTTTGTAATTTTCTTGTCCCGAATCATTGGCCATGCAGTAGATCGCATTATCTTCAAAACAGAAGAAGAACATGGTCCCGCGTACATGATCACGAGTATCATTGCAGAAATCCTGCTGGGTATTCTAGCAAGCATTATCGTAATGTGGTTTAGCAGACAACGTGAATTTCGTGCTGATGCAGGAAGCGCAAAGCTGGTCGGGCGCAATAAAATGATTGCTGCACTGGAACGCTTGAAACAACAGTATGAGCCTTCCCATTTACCTGACAAAATAGCAGCATTCGGGATCTCAGGTCGGAAAAGTCAAATTGGCCGTCTATTTATGTCACATCCTCCACTTGAGGAGAGAATTGCGGCATTACGTGAAGCAACACATTAAAGGTACCAAGTAGGATGCATATTGCATCCTACCATCTATCACTCTGGACGTAATCTCACAAACAATATTCCCCTTTCTCACCGGTCATCTTTTTTGCTGAGAATTATTTGATCACCCCATCCTCCCCGTTCTCATTCTCTTCAGCCTCACCATTCTCACTAGCCTCAAAACTTTCATCTTGAGGTGGATTACCGTCATAGACCAGACTTCTCCGTCGTTGCAGATAAGCGTCGCGTACAAACTCATATTTATCTAACGCCGCTTCTTCAAGGGTTTTATCCGTATCCAGCATCTGAGCACGCGCATCAACAGCCCATCCCATTGAAGTTGGGAGACGAACGGTCAGAAAATCAAAGTCAGGGTATATCGACCAAATTGGATGAAAAAAAGAACTATCCACTGCAATCCCCACAGTGTCACGTATCGAGCTGGGGCCTAAGAAAGGCAATACGAGATAAGGGCCGGGCCCAATACCGTAGCGACCGAGCGTCTGGCCAAAATCCTCGTTACGCTTATTAATATTAATATCACTGACTGCACTAATGTCGCTTGCAATATCTATGATTCCAAAAACACCGAATGTTGTGTTGACCAGTACCCGAGCTGCGCTCGCTGCTGCAGTATCAAACTTTAATTGTAGTAGCGCATTGGCTGTAATCACCACATCGCTGAAATTTGAGAAAACATTCCCGATAATCATCTCAAGAGGATCTGGCGTAACTGCTCGATAACCTCGTGCAACGGGATCAAATATAATTTCTTCAAACTTTTCATTAAATGCAAATACTGCACGGTTCATTGATTCCAGTGGATCTCGTTTATTATTCTCGACCGAGGCACACCCAATTAACATATACCCCAATAACATCAGAACCAGAAATTTATAACGATACAAGGTCATTTTTTACATTCGTTTTTTATTTGTAAGCAGATCATCTTGCCATAATTACGTAATCGCGACAACATCCTAACAGTCTCTTCCAATATGAAATGATTCTGAAGAGGGTGTGTATTTCCAGCGAGAAATGGGTCTGAGCAATTGGATTCTGAATTGGTCA
>CAZKPL010000039.1:0-24107 GCA_964554625.1 uncultured Nitrosomonas sp.
TGACCGCGACCGATGCGCTGAAAAAGAACATCCAGGAACATGCGCGGGTCGCCGAAATGCTCGTGACTGGGCTCAAGGATGGCATGCGCACCTTGAAGCAGGATGGCATCGATAAGGTGTTGCAGGGCATGACCGACCTTCATCAGGTGAGGGCGGTGTGCATCAAGTAAAAGTAAATTTCTGCCTGGCCTGGAAAAGAGGGTAGTTTTAGTTTTGTAATTTATGATTGTTATGTAATTGAAAGGCACTCCCAGTGAAAGTGATTGAGAAACAAACAAATATTTCAAATGCCGGTAATTAGTAGATTCCTAGGGATAATCATAGTGATGTATTGGGAAGATCATGCACCACCGCATTTTCATGCAAGATATTCAGAATATGAGATAACTGTAAATATTTTAAATGGAGTGGTAGAAGGAAAATTTCCAAAACGTGCATTAGGGCATGTGCTTGAATGGTATGAACTGCATAAAAATGAATTAATCAAGAATTGGGAACTTTGTCAAAAAAGTGAAACCCCAAAGGCTATAGAACCACTGGAGTAATCATTATGTTTCTTCATGTTATCAGCGCCGAGTATTTGGAAGATTATAAAATAGCCGTGTCATTTAATAATGGCAGGAAGGGCGTGGCCGATCTATCAGGCGATTTTAAAGGATTGGTATTTGAGACAGTAAAAGATAAATAGGTATTTTCAAGCTTTGATGTTGACGAAGAGCTGGAAACAATCGTTTGGCCTAATGGTGCAGATCTCGCGCCTGAGTATATTTATTTTCAGGCATTTAAAGATGATCCCGAGTTACAGTCTCAGTTCAGGAAGTGGGGGTATGTGGATAATCATGAAAGTCATACTGATATAAAAGCATCAAAGGTATTAAAAAATAGCAATAAAAAAACTACCGAGGGGTTTTTTTAGGCGGTTTGGGTTATAAGGTGCAATAAGCGCAGCGCATTGCACCGGATGGTTAAGTGAGGCGCATAGAGCGCAATGCCCGTTGGTTATTGCGCCGTATGCGGGTTGGTTGGCAGGATGGAAGCGGTGTGAGCGACAGGAGGCAAGGAAGGCCCCTGTCTTTTAGTTTAGGCGGAATAACATCCGGAGGTAAAAAAAGCCGCTCAAGGTTTTCCGAGAGCGGTTCAGAGGGTGGGATACAACTTGTAGAATGCAATCAGCGCAGCGCATTGCACCGGATGATCAAGCGGAGCCCATAGGGCGCAATGCCCGATGGTTACTGTGCCTTACGCGGGCTAATTCTTAACAAAGCCTTTAGTTTGGCATGCGCCAGAGTAAGCCCATGTTAGTCGTTGAGCTCCAGCAGCACCTTCCGCAGTAGGAGTTAATACGCAGGTATCCGTTGTTAAAATACCTTTATAAGCATTAGGTGTTGCAGTAATTACACCATTAACAACGGCTAAGCTGTTAAATGCTTTTGATGTGGATGTTGCAGGAGTTACCGGTAGATTAGTTGCTGCACCGCCATTAGTTGCGGCATCCAGATCGTCAAGAGCTATCCCGGCCTGAAATCCTTCTTCAACAGCCAGTTTGTAAGGTGCCATAGCACCAGTGACCTCAGAGTACGCTGCTTTCTTGATGTAATCCTGATAAGCCGGAATCGCCACCGCCGCCAAAATACCAATAATCGCCACCACGATCATGAGCTCGATCAGGGTAAAACCTTTTTGCATCTGTTGCATGAATCACTCTCCTTTGGGTTAAAAAAACGGCCACACCAGGTGTGGGGGATCATGCGGGCAGCATTCGCGCCCACTTTGTTGCTAAAAAGCATGCTACTGGAAGTATAACGACTCTTTACAAAAAAAAGCTTAACGGGAAATAAACGCTTTATTAGGGGTTATTTTTAAATTAATCCATGCGGCCCTGCTTATCCGCCAAACACCGTTTCCCACAACTGCAATACCGCGAGGCGCGCATGACTCAGATATTCATCGGCTTCGATGCGCGCGAAGCCGGCGGATTTTTCCTGGGAAGCCGCCGAGCCGGCCAGTTCAGGATCGCCGCTCAATCTCAGGCGGTGCTGCAGGCGGCGGAATTCACGGTAGGCGGTGCGCACCTGCTCGGCGGATTTTGCCGGAATGAGCCCCAGATCCCCCGCCAGTTTCAGCAGCGCGATATTGCCGATATTGCCGGTAAGCTGCGGATAGGCGTGGGCATGGCCCAGTACCAGATACTGCACGATGAATTCCACATCGATGATACCGCCACGGTCATGTTTGATATCGAACAGCGCGGTGGGATTAGGGTGGGCGTCCAGCATTTTTTCGCGCATCATGAGGATCTCCTGTCTGAGGCTGGCGAGATCGCGCTGCTGGCATAGAATCTCCTTGCGGGTTTGCTCGAACAGCTTTCCGACCTGCTGATCGCCAGTGACGAAGCGCGCGCGCGTCAAGGCCTGGTGCTCCCATACCCAGGCCTGGTTATGCTGGTATTGGGTAAACGCTTCGATGGAGCAGGCCAGAAGACCGCTGGCGCCGTTGGGACGCAGCCGCAAATCCGTTTCATAGAGCACGCCGGCGGAAGTATGGCTGGTGAGCCAGGTGTTGATGTTCTGCCCCAGTTTGGTGTAAATCTCCTGCGCATCGGGGTGATTGTCCTGGAACAGGAAGATGATGTCGAGATCGGAGGCGTAGCCGAGCTCCTTGCCGCCCAGCTTGCCATAACCGATGATGGCGAGAGCGGGCTGGTCGCGGTGTTTTTTCTTGAGCCCGCGCCAGGCCAGGCCGAGGACGTTGCTGAGATTGAGATCGGCGAGTTCGGTCAGATGATCGCTGAGCGTTTCCAGCAGCAGCTTGCCTTCCAGATCGATCACCAGCAGTTGAAAAACCTGCGCATGCTGGAAATGCCGCAGCACGTCCATTTGCCATTCGGTGAGAGTGCTTTTGGGGCTGTCGGCATGGTTGAGCTGACGCGCCAGTTCCTGCCTGAGCGCTGGCCAATCGGGCAATTGATACGGGCCGCGCGGCGCCAGCAGTTGATCGAGCAGGATGGGGTGCCTGCCCAGGTAATTGCTCGCCCATTGGCTGGAACTCACCAGCTTGGTGACCCGCGGCAGGGTTTGCGGGTGTTCCTGCAGCAGCGCCAGATAGGCTGTTTGCTGACCGATGTGCTCCAGGAGTTGCAGCATGCGTTCCAGCGTGGCTTCCACGGGCGGGAACGGGGCAATGGCTTCGACCAGGATAGGCATCAACGATTTGATTTTCTGCTGATTGGCCGGGGGTAATTGCTGGAAAAAATAGCCGCCATAGAATTGCTGGATGCGCGCCGAGATTTTTTCTGGCTCGGTAAACCCTAATGTCGTGAGCTGCGTGGTGGCGGCTTCCATCTGGGTGCTGTCGCCGCTCTGTCCCTGCCAAAGGCTTGCCAGGATGTCATGGGCCGGCGATTTGCGCGGAGCGGCGAAAATCAATTCAAAATGGCGGGCAACGTTGTTGCGGTGAATATCGAGCTGCTGCATGAAATCGGCAAAGCAGGGATAGCCCATGGCTGCGGCAATGAGTGCCTGATCTTCAGGGTGCTCTGGCAGATTCTGCGTTTGCTGGTCGTCCAGATATTGCAGGCGGTGTTCCAGCTTGCGCAGAAAGCGGTAGGCATCGATCAGTTCCGTGATGGTTTGGGCGGGCACAGGCTGTTTCTGCTGCAGGCGCTGCAGGGCGGTGAGCGTGGGGCGAATGCAGAGATCCGCATCCCGCCCGCCGCGTATCAATTGGAAAACCTGGGTGATGAATTCAATTTCACGGATGCCGCCAGGGCCCAGCTTGATGTTGTCGTGCATTTCACGGCGGTCCACTTCCTTGCGCAGTTGCGCATGCATGCGGCGCATGGCTTCATAGGCTTCAAAATCCAGGTATTTGCGGAAGACGAAAGGGCGGGTGATGTCCTCCATCAGCGTCGCAGTTGCGGTGGCAGGGCCTGCAATGACCCGGCTTTTGAGCCAGGCATGCCGCTCCCATTCCCGTCCCTGTGTGATGAAATAATCCTCGAGCATCGCGAAGCTGATGGCCAAGGGGCTGTTTTCGCCATGCGGGCGCAAACGCATATCGACGCGGAATACATAGCCATCCACCGTATAGTCATTCAGGCTGGCAATCAGCTTGCGTCCCAGGCGGGCAAAGAAGTCATGATTGGAAATGGGTTTTCTGCCATTGGTTTCGCCATCTTCGGGGTAGATGAAGATCAGGTCGACGTCGGAGGAAACATTGAGCTCCCCTCCGCCCAATTTGCCCATGGCGACGACTAATAATTGCTGGGGGACGGCGCTTTTTTCACCGATGGGTGAACCAAATTGGCTGGGCCGGGTCATCCAGTTCTGGTGATGGTCAAGTGCAAAACCAATGACGATCTCAGCTAGATTGGTCATGGTCACCATGACTTCGGCCAGATCCGCCATCCCGGCCAGATCGCGGGCAATCAGGCGCAGCATGACCCGTTTGCGCAGTTTGCGCAGGACGCTATGCAAACCTGTTTCATCCAGGGTTGAGCCCGCGCAGGCTGTGTCCAGGAATGCGAGCATTTCCTCGCGCGAGAATGGACAGAGGAGGGTTTCTACCAGATAGGCGCGTAACTCAGGTTCGCTTTCCAGCTGGCGTTGCGCATAGCGGCTGAAGCGCAGGGTGCGCTCAAGCGTTGATTCAGCAGAGGGATTGATGGTGTGTGAAAGCATATTCAGGGTTAAAATAAGCCATTTGGCGCTTGCCAGGACCCGCTATGCGGATATAGGCGGAATGGGTTTTTCTGTGCTGAGCCTTCGAGCTGCGGAAGTGACGAAGCGTCATCTCTGCTAGATAGGCTATTCATTGTTATCAGGTTCTTCTTGTTA
Source organism: uncultured Nitrosomonas sp. (assembly GCA_964554625.1). Classification (GTDB taxonomy): domain Bacteria; phylum Pseudomonadota; class Gammaproteobacteria; order Burkholderiales; family Nitrosomonadaceae; genus Nitrosomonas. The sequence goes on from CAZKPL010000039.1 coordinate 4,836, forward strand.
CTTGCTTTAAGCCGTGTCTTTTCAGGATAAAACCAGGCTTCTTATTAAATTGGTTCCATGATGCATTCTTTTGTTAAGCATAGCATTTTCATCTTGCGTTGGCTTGGGTGGACTGTATTTGCTGTCATTTTGTTTTTTTCCTTGTCGCTGTTGTTGTTGCGTTACTGGCTGCTGCCCGATATTGAACGGTATCGCCCAAACATTGCGGCAGCCATTTCTCAGGTTGCCGGACAAGCGATCAGCATAGACAGTATTGATGCAAACTGGGACGGGTTGCGCCCGTATTTGCAGTTGCATGGCGTGCGCGTGCATGACCGGTCCGGCGTCCCGGTTTTGATTCTGACTGAGCTGGATGGAACGCTATCCTGGCGATCATTGCTGTATGGCGAATTGCGCTTCCGCAACATCAGAATTGAACGGCCGGCTCTGATCATCCGCCGTGACGCCGAAGGCGTCATCCATATGGCAGGCGGCGCCTTTGACCAAGAGGAGGTGGATAATGGCTTTTTCGATTGGCTATTGCGTCAGCGCCAGCTGGTCATCAATGAGGCAGATGTGTATTGGCTCGATGAATTGCGTGCAGCGCCTGTGCTGTACCTGAAAAAAGTGAATTTACGCATGCGTAATAAGGGCGGGCAGCACCGTTTTGGCCTACGCGCCACGCCACCCGATGAAGTGGCTGCTCCCCTGGATATACGCGGTGATTTTACGGGGAAATCGGTTAATGCATTGGGCCGGTGGCGCGGGCGGTTATTCGCCCAGCTGAATCATGTCGATTTAGCCGCCTTGCAAACCTGGTTATCGTTTCCACAGGATGTGGCATTTAACCGTGGCAAGGGTGCTTTCCGCGCGTGGATCGGCATGGAGGATCAGCTTGTCACATCCTGGATAGCTGATGTGAATCTTCATGAAGCCCGTATGCAGTGGGCGAAGGATCTTCCCAGGCTTGATCTTGCCTATTTGCGCGGCCGTATGGGATGGAAAAGAAATAACGGCGCGGAACAGCAGGGAGATGAATGGTTTGCCCAGCAGTTGAGCATTGCCATTGAAGATGAAATGCTCACCGAACCGGTAAGCATTTCATGGCGAAGGCAGGGAGGGCATGGCAGCGCGTCCGGGGAGAACACGCTGCGGATAGATGATCTTGATCTGGGTGTGGCTGCTTCCCTGGCGGGCTATCTGCCGATTGAGGATGCATTGCGCAAGCAGCTCGGTGGATTGTCCCCTAAGGGAGAAATTGAGCGTGCGCAAGTCTATTGGCAGGGTGAGTGGACAAAACCCTCGTCTTTTCGTGTGGAGGGGAGTTTTCGCGAGCTGGCCATGAATGATTTGGGCAAAGTCTCCTCGGTGAGCGGAATAAGTGGAAAGATCAAGGCAACCCATCAGGGTGGGACACTCAGCCTTGATTCGGATAAGGCCGGCATGAAGCTGCGCGAAGCCGGAGATGAGCCGCTGGAACTCGACAGACTCATCGCGCAGGTCAGTTGGCAGACAGAGCCCGGCCAGGAGACGACTTTATTTGCACTCAATCGCCTTTCATTTGCTAATAACCATATGTCTGGAACGATTCACGGCCGTTATCATGCTGCGTCTGGTCAATCAGGCGCTATTGATCTGGAAGGGGAGCTGGCAAATGTAGAAATCAGCTACCTTAATAAGTATAGAGCGCTCTTGGTTGACCAGGAAGCGTGGCAGAGCTGGCTGGGCAAGGTCATTGCGACGGGGCGGTTGGATGAGGCCAGATTTCATGTTCGTGGTGAGCTGGATGGGGCCTTGTCAGCGCAGCGCAATAAGCTTGCTTTAAAGTTCTCAACGAAAGTTACCGATGCGACAGTCAATTTCCCGGAAGGGTGGCCAAACATGACCGATATCCAGGCCAATCTCTCGTTTCAGAATAATGATCTCGACATGACGGTTTCCCGGGCAAGGTTAACGGATATTGCATTGAAGGATACCCGGTTGCGGATTACCGATATGCACACGGCGAATCCCGTTTTGCAACTGACAGGGAATGCTGAGGGGGCTACTCAGAAAATGATCGATTTGATTGGAAAAAGCCCGGCAAATACCCATGCTGCTGATTTCTCCAGTTTGGGCAATGTTGCCGGAAATGGAAAATTGCGGCTGGAACTAACGATGCCGATACGCTCGCCACGCAGTGATGATAGGCGCGTCGAGCTAACGGCGCGCTATCAGTTGATCGATAACGAGATCAATTTAGGCCATGACTTGCCTGCTTTGAGCAAGGTCAGCGGATTGCTTGCCTTTACTCAATCCACTTTCACCATTGAAGATATGAGCGCCCAAGTGCTAGGGGGGCCGGTGACGATTCACTCTACCGCTTCGCCGGACGGTGGAATGCGTATTGTAGCGACAGGCAAGGTTAATTTCGATCGCTTGCGCTCATCTGAACCTGAGCAATCGCCCGGGGCTTTGCAGTTGTGGACGCGGTTTATGCAGGGAGCGACTGATTGGTCGGCAGTTTTTGATAGGGGCGAGAAAGGAATGGATATAATGGTTGAATCCACGCTAGCGGGAGCTGCTTTTTCATTACCGGAACCTTTTTCCAAATCTGCTGCAGAGGTGATTCCTGTAAGTTTTGTGAAGAAAGCCGTTGATTCGGACCATGAGGTGATGCGCTTCCGGTATGGTGAGGTGGTGGTGGCGGAAATTCAACGTGTACGGGAAGAAAATGGCCATTACTACCCAGCGCGTGGGGTGATGAATTTTCGTGCCGCGCCCGTTGAATTACCCGAAGACGCGCTCACATTGGTACAGGGCACGATTTCCGCGCTGGAATGGGATAAATGGAGAGAACTGTTCGATCGACATAATGAGATTGCTGCGCGATCGGGGCAGGCTGATCGGGGAACTAAGGCATTACTGACTGACCGGATCGACTTCAACTTAAACATCGGCAGACTTGATTTCTTGGGAAGCCGTTTCAATGAGTTTGTCCTAAATGCAAATAAACAGGGCGGGCAATGGCATACTTCTGTTGCAAGCACAGAAGTTATTGGGAATATCGACTGGGATTCAGGGGCAAAACGGAAGGCTGTGGCACGGTTAAAAAAATTGGTGATGCCAGAAGCGGTTCCGGAGTCTGACCTGGCAGCAGAGAAAAAGCATCAGCCCAGGGATTGGCCTGCCATTGATCTGCGTGCTGACGAGTTTGTCGTCAAGGAAAAACCGTTAGGTAAACTGACGCTGCTCGCTCATCAGCAGAAGGATGGCTGGCATATCGATAAACTGCTGATTACGCACGCTGAGAGTTCTCTTGCGATGCAGGGTGTATGGCAGAATCGCATTGCGCCTTTTCAGATGCAGGCTGAGGTTAAATTGCAAGCAAGTAATATTGGCAAATTTCTGGCGCGTTTGGGTTATCCGGGACGCATTGCACGTGGGGAAGGGGAGCTGGAAGGTTCGCTGGCATGGATGGGTAAACCTTTTTCTATAGATTTTCCTTCTATATCCGGTGATCTGCGGGTAGCCGCTCATCGAGGGCAATTTACCCGATTCAGGCCAGGGGTGAGTAAATTGCTGGGGATTTTTGACCTAAAATCGCTTCCTCGCAGACTGACATTGGATTTTTATGATGTATTCAGTCAAGGTTTTGGTTTCGATGATATATTGGGCGATGTTAGAATCAGCAGAGGGGTGGCGGCGATAGATGAACTGCAGATTGCAGGAAGCGCAGCCTATCTTGCTGTGAGCGGAGAGATTAATTTGGTAGAAGAAACTCAGGCGCTCCTGGTCAAAATGTTTCCTTCGCTTGGATTGGTTACACCCGTGGCAGGGATTGCCGCCATGATTGCAAACCAGTCTCTGAAGGATCCATTTGATCGTGTTTTGTTTAATGAATACGCTATAACAGGGACGTGGGCCGAGCCTATAGTGAAGAAGTCGCAAAGCTCACAAGAAATTAAAGAAACGCAGCCAGAATACAAGCGCAATGTGAATTAACCGGTGTTGATTGGATTGTTTCTTTGGGGAGAGAGGTATCATGAGTCGCTTTATTGTTTTTGTGAGCGGGGTTCTTTGCTTGCCTGAATCCTGTGGAAATCGAGGGGAGTGCTGGAGGGCGTCATGCTGAACCATTCGAGTATTTTTTCAGAGTACTTGCTTGAAAAGGAGGGGAGCGGCGAATTGCGTGTTGCAGCTGTCCAGATGGCATCAGGGCCGAGTGTGTCTGCGAATCTGGAAGAGGCTTTACGTTTGATTGAGCTGGCGGTATCACAAGGAGCAAAGCTGGTTGTGCTTCCGGAATATTTCTGTATCATGGGATTGCAGGATACCGATAAATTAAGTGTTCGTGAGCAACCAGGCGAAGGCGTGGTTCAGTCATTTTTGAGTGAGACAGCTAAACGTTTGGGGGTTTGGCTGGTGGGCGGATCAGTACCACTGGTATCTCATGTACCTGATAAGATTTATAATAGCTGTCTGGTTTATGACGATGATGGCAGGCAGGTGGCGCGTTACGATAAGATTCATTTATTTGGCCTTGCATTGGGTAATGAACGTTTCGCAGAAGAAAAAACGATCGCGGCCGGAGATAAAGTGATTGCGCTGGATTCTCCTTTTGGGCGAATAGGGTTATCTATTTGCTATGATCTTAGATTCCCTGAACTTTATCGCATGATGGGGAAAGTGGATATTATTCTTGCTCCCTCTGCTTTTACTGCAATTACGGGCAAAGCCCATTGGGAAACTTTGATCCGTGCACGTGCTATAGAGAATCAGGCGTATGTCATTGCGCCAGCGCAGGGAGGGTTTCATGTCAGTGGCCGTGAAACCAATGGAGATAGTATGATCGTTGATCCTTGGGGAGTTGTGATTGATCGGTTAGCCCGCGGCCCAGGGGTTGTGGTGGCGGCGGTGGATCGCGCGTACCAATCCAGCGTGCGTGCAAGCCTGCCCGCGCTGGAACATCGTTGCTTATAGCGATGTTGAATATAGGAAGGAAGGTTGTTTACTATGAACAGGAAAGAATTGAGAAATTTGATGTATCGATAAATGGCGTGATCCCAGTCTGGTTTCTTTACCGCAAATTGATAAAGCCACTACCGTGGCAAGTGAATTTAATCTTAAGATGAACGAGTTTTTTACAATTGCTGACCGTTGCCTGCTGATGCCATACGAACTGGATGCAGGTAGATTACATCAGGTGTTTGGGCAGATGCTGACGCATCAGATCGATTATGCCGATCTTTATTTTCAATATAATCGCTCTGAGGGTTGGGTTCTCGAAGAAGGTATCGTTAAATCAGGTAGTTTTAATATTGACCAAGGCGTAGGGGTGCGTGCAATCAGCGGTGAAAAAACTGCGTTTGCCTATTCGGATGATATCAGCCTTGATGCATTGGTATCTGCAGCGAAAGCGACGCGCGCCATTGCTAGCCAGGGAAAGGCACATTCAGTTCAGCTCGTTAAGCAGGCAGCACATCGGTCGCTTTACCTTCCTCACGATCCTATCGCGCACTTTAAGGATAGCGATAAAGTAGCATTGCTGGAAAAGCTCGAGAGTTTTGCGCGTGCGATAGATAAACGGGTCATTCAGGTTATGGCATCACTTGCCGGGGAGTACGAAATCGTCATGATTGCGCGCAGTGATGGCCTGCTGGCTGCTGATGTGAGACCATTGGTGCGTGTATCGCTACAAGTGATAGCAGAGGAAAAGGGGCGACGTGAGCAGGGTGTCGCCGGAGGGGGCGGGCGATTTGATTACACTTATTTTACCGATGAGATATTAAGTGATTATGCGCAAAAGGCAGTGCATCAGGCTGTAGTGAATCTGAATGCAAAGCCTGCTCCAGCAGGCACGATGACAGTCGTTCTGGGCAATGGTTGGCCTGGTATACTGCTGCATGAAGCCATTGGCCATGGATTGGAAGGCGATTTTAACCGCAAGGGTAGTTCAGCGTTTTCTGGACGCGTCGGCGAACGTGTTGCAGCCGATGGGGTAACCGTGGTGGATGATGGTACGATTGCCCGGCGCCGCGGATCCTTGAATATTGATGATGAAGGCAATCCCACTCAATGTACGGTATTGATTGAGAATGGCGTGCTCAAAGGCTATCTGCAAGACAGCCTGAATGCAAGACTCATGAATCAATCCCTTACAGGTAATGGGAGGCGGGAATCTTTTGCGCATATTCCCATGCCGCGTATGACAAATACCTATATGCTCAATGGAGATAAAAATCCGGAAGAAATTATTGCGTCAGTGAAGCAGGGATTGTATGCCGCAAATTTTGGGGGCGGGCAAGTGGATATTACAAGCGGTAAATTCGTATTTACCGCTGCGGAAGCTTACATGATCGAGAATGGGAAAATTGCCTACCCGGTCAAAGGGGCTACTTTAATTGGTAATGGCCCGGATGTGCTGACGCGTGTTTCCATGATTGGTAATGATATGGCGCTTGATCCAGGTATTGGCACATGTGGGAAAGAGGGGCAGAGTGTGCCAGTGGGTGTGGGACAACCAACATTAAGGGTGGATGGATTAACCGTAGGTGGAACAGGCAGTGGTAGCTAAGGAAGTCCTTATTCAGGATTTCCTTAGCAGAGATTGGTAGTCATGCCGCTGCCTTAATTAAATAAGCCAGGGTATTTTTTTCAGTGTTAGTTAGTCGGGAATAAAATCCGGATTCCTAGTAACATATGCGGATGCATTCATTGCATTGTGAAATCGCAAAGCAATGGCTTCTTATGGTTTGAGCTAGGGAAACTGATAGTAAACCAAGAGCCATAATGATGTTATGGCCCATATATATTATGTAACAGGAAACAGCAGAGCAAAGATGCATCTGACTGAGGTCCTTATTTTTTATTTTTTTGATACCAGGATACACAAAGTATGAGTGTAGAACTAACAGGTGCCGAGATTACGGTGCGTTGCCTGCAGGAAGAAGGCGTAAATTATATTTTTGGCTATCCTGGCGGCGCAGTATTGTTTATTTATGATGAACTTTTTAAGCAGGATAAAGTAAAGCATATTTTGGTGCGTCATGAGCAAGCAGCACTTCATGCTGCAGATGGTTATGCCCGTTCCAGTAAAAATGTAGGGGTTGCTTTGGTAACGTCGGGACCTGGCGTAACAAACGCCGTCACAGGTATTGCAACTGCTTATATGGATTCTATTCCGCTGGTTGTTATCAGTGGGCAGGTGCCCACAGCGGCAATTGGCCAGGATGCGTTTCAGGAAGTGGATACCGTTGGCATTACGCGTCCTTGTGTAAAACATAATTTTCTGGTGAAAGACATTACTGAGCTTGCATCAACCATAAAAAAAGCTTTTTACATTGCTTCAAGCGGCCGTCCTGGTCCCGTTCTGGTTGATATTCCGAAAGATGTCACACAGCAAAAGACGGTATTTGCTTACCCGAGCAGCGTAAGTATGCGTTCTTATAATCCGGTGACTGATGGAAATTCCCGGCAGATTAAAAAGGCGGCGCAACTGATATTGAGCGCAAAGCGGCCGATGATTTATTCCGGTGGAGGCGTGATTCTGGATAATGCATCGGATGCATTGACTGAGTTGGTGCGCTTGCTGAATTTTCCATGTACTAACACATTAATGGGGCTTGGTGGTTACCCCGCTACAGATAAGCGGTTTGTCGGTATGCTGGGCATGCATGGAACTTATGAAGCCAACATGGCGATGCAATATTGTGATGTATTGATTGCGGTAGGTGCGCGTTTCGATGATCGCGTTATTGGTAATCCCAAGCATTTTTACAGCGAAGAGCGCAAGATCATTCATATCGATATTGATCCTTCGTCTATTTCCAAGCGTGTCAAGGTAGATGTTCCAATAGTGGGGAGTGTTTCAGAAGTATTGAAAGAGTTGATCAAACTGATCAAGGCCAGTAAAGAAGAAACAGATGCTCATGCACTCAAGGAATGGTGGAAACAAATAGATCTATGGCGTGAGCGAGATTGCCTGAGGTATGATCGCATGAGTGCGGTCATCAAACCGCAGATGGTTGTGGAAAAACTCTATGCGGTAACAAAAGGTGATGCATTTATCACTTCGGATGTGGGGCAACATCAGATGTGGGCGGCACAGTTCTATCAATTTGATAAGCCTCGCCGTTGGATTAATTCGGGTGGTCTGGGTACGATGGGATTTGGGCTGCCTTCAGCAATGGGTGTGCAATTAGCTAATCCTAAAGGAGTAGTGGCTTGTATTACGGGTGAGGCAAGTATACAGATGTGTATACAGGAATTATCGACCTGTAAACAGTACCAATTGCCGCTTAAGATCATTAATCTTAATAATCGCTATATGGGTATGGTTCGTCAATGGCAGGAATTTTTTCATGGAAACCGTTATTCGGAATCTTATATGAATGCACTTCCAGATTTTGTCAAACTGGCTGAGAGTTATGGTCACGTCGGTATGAAGATAGAAAAACCGGAAGATGTCGAAGCTGCTCTGAAAGAAGCTTTTAAACTCAAAGAGCGATTAGTTTTTATGGACTTTATCACTGACCAGACGGAGAATGTATTCCCTATGGTGCCGGGTGGTAAGGGCTTGTCTGAAATGATTTTGGTGTAAGAAATGCGACATATTATCTCTTTATTGATGGAAAATGAGGCCGGTGCTTTGTCCCGAGTGGCTGGCTTGTTTTCGGCGCGTGGCTATAACATTGAATCGCTGAATGTGGCGCCTACGGAAGATCCAACTTTGTCTCGCATGACATTGGTCACAATAGGCTCAGATGAGGTAATTGAGCAAATCACTAAACAACTGAATAAATTAATCGAAGTCGTCAAAATAGTTGATTTGAGTGAGGGAGATCATATAGAACGGGAGCTCATGTTGGTAAAAGTAAGAGCCATTGACGATGATCGTGAGGAAGTAAAACGATTGGCCGATATTTTTCGCGGCAATATTATTGACGTAACAGACAAGTCATACACCATAGAGTTGACGGGAACGAGTTCAAAACTTGATGCATTTCTTGCAACAATAGAACGAAATATGATTCTGGAGACGATTCGGACTGGCGCTTCCGGTTTGGGTCGCGGGGAGCGAATCCTGAAGTTATAAGAGATAGATTTAATAAAGATAATTAACTAATCCCATGTGGTATTAGTTCCTAACATTTTGTTTTGATATTTTTTGCGCCACCTGTCACATATTAATAAGGAGCATAATGAAAGTTTATTACGATAAAGATGCCGATTTATCTCTCATTAAAAAAAAGAAAGTAACAATAGTCGGTTATGGGTCACAAGGACATGCGCATGCTAATAATTTACGTGATTCGGGTGTCGAAGTTACGGTAGGTTTGCGTAAGGATGGAGTATCCTGGGAGAAAGCAAAAAAAGCCGGTTTTACGGTAAAAGAAATTGCATCTTCAATTAAGGATGCAGATGTTGTTATGCTGCTGCTTCCAGATGAGCAAATTGCTGCTATATATCAATCAGAGATTGAGGCAGGTTTAAAAAATAATGCAACACTTGCATTTGCTCATGGTTTTAATATTCATTATGGACAGGTTACTCCCCGTGGTGATCTTGATGTGATCATGATTGCGCCAAAGGGACCTGGACATCTCGTGCGTTCAACGTACACTCAGGGTGGAGGGGTGCCTTCACTTATCGCTATTCATCAAGATAAATCAGGCCAAGCGCGCGATCTGGCCTTGTCCTATGCGGCTGCTAATGGCGGCACACGAGGTGGTGTGATCGAAACAACTTTTCGCGAAGAAACTGAAACAGATTTGTTTGGTGAGCAAGTAGTATTGTGTGGTGGTCTGACCGCATTAATTCAAACTGGTTTTGAGACGTTGGTGGAAGCGGGCTATGCACCGGAAATGGCCTACTTTGAGTGTCTGCATGAAGTAAAATTGATTGTGGATTTGATCTATGAGGGTGGAATAGCCAATATGCGTTATTCTATTTCTAATAATGCAGAATATGGCGATATTTCACGTGGACCCCGTATTATCACTGAAGAAACTCGTGCAGAAATGCGCAAGATCCTGCGTGAGATTCAAACGGGTCAGTATGCTCGTGAGTTTATACTTGAGAACCGTGCGGGTGCGCCCATGCTTAAATCTAGTCGCCGCCTTGCAGCTGAGCATCCGATTGAAACAATCGGGGCAAAATTGCGTGATATGATGCCTTGGATTAAGAAAAACAAATTAGTCGATCAGGTAAAGAACTAAGGTCTGATTGCAAAAATAGGTAATTTTATTTTAGTGAGTAACTATTTGTTACAGAAACTGATTCTTCCTCAGGAAGTATGTAATTAAATAATGCAGTTGAATATTAGTAAAGAAATGATCTACGCATTTCTTTAGGGTTGATTTAAAATACTCAGTTTTATTAACCCGATATTTTGTCAAATATCGGGTTTACCTTTTTTCAGAGTTATTTATGTCATCTTATCCTCATCCTATCATTGCCCGCGAAGGTTGGTTTCATATCGCCATAGCGTTTCTGATCGCATTATTGGTTCATGTATTTCTAGGCTGGTTATGGGCATTACCTTTATGGTTAATTGCGCTTTTCGTACTACAGTTTTTTCGTGATCCTCCCCGTGTTATTCCGTTACAGGCTAATGCAATATTAGCCCCTGCAGATGGGCGGATTGTCGCTGTAGAAAGAACGCAAGATCCTTATCTTGGTCGTGAAGCGATTAAAGTAAGTGTTTTCATGAACGTATTTAATGTTCACTCCAATCGCAGTCCTGTTGACGGTGTAGTAAATAACCGTTGGTATTTCCCGGGTAAGTTTATTAATGCGAGTTTGCCGAAAGCCTCATTAGAGAATGAGCGTAATGCTCTCTGGATAAAAACAGATAGAGGTATAGATGTTACTTGTGTGCAGGTTGCAGGTTTAATTGCGAAACGTATTTTATGTCATGTCAAACCTGGGGATCATCTTTCACGTGGACAACGTTTTGGGTTTATTCGTTTCGGCTCACGAGTAGACGTCTATGTTCCCACCGATACCAAGATTAATGTCAATATTGGTGACAAAGTTTATGCGACACTGACAATACTTGCCGAGTTACGAAGCTAACCTTGACTTGTTTATTAGATTTATTGAGTACTGTGTAATGGTTTGCTGGAAGAGTAATATTATCTCCTATTTTACTGCTATTTATTTTCCTATGTCCTATCATAGAGCTTTTGTGGTTCATACTGAAAATGCATGAACCCAATCCAGCTCGCTTTGTGCTCAAATCCCGATTGCGACGGCGAGGGATTTATCTGCTACCGAATTTATTTACTACAGCAGCATTGTTTGCGGGTTTCTTTGCAATCGTACAGGCAATGAATGGTAACTATGAGCATTCTGCAATAGCTATTTTCATTGCAATGGTGTTGGACGGTCTGGATGGCCGAGTGGCGCGCCTAACTCATACCCAGAGCGAATTCGGAGCTGAGTACGACAGCCTGTCAGATATGGTTTCCTTTGGAGTTGCGCCCGCGCTCGTCGTATATGAGTGGGCATTAAAAGACATGGATAAATTGGGTTGGATAGCCGCATTTATTTATTGCGCTTGTGCCGCCTTGCGGCTGGCCCGTTTTAACACCAATATAGAGGTGGTGGATAAGCGATTTTTTCAAGGACTGCCTAGTCCGGCAGCTGCTGCGCTGATTGCCGGACTAGTATGGGTGGCATTGGATTTTCAGATACAGGGTGTGGACATCAAATGGATAGTATGGGCAACTACGTTGTTTGCTGGGCTGACCATGGTAAGTAACTTACCTTACTATAGTGGCAAAGAATTTAATCTGCGTAGGCGAGTTCCTTTTTTCTCAATTTTATTATTGCTATTATTCTTTTTTGTATTGATACCGAGTCATCCACCAGTTGTGCTTTTTGGCCTGTTTTCTTTATATGCCTTATCCGGCTATTTCATGAGATTATGGCGGTTGGGTAAGAATAAAAAGAACGATGAAACACAGAATCAGAATGTGACGTAGCGCTCCTATTGTTGCAGAAACATCGAAAACAATTTATATTGCCGTTATGTTTACAAATGACGCCACAATTTTTCCGGATTTCTCTTCTTTAGGCTTGTTGTACTTAATAGGCTTCCTGCTGCGCCCTGCGCGCTAAATTCAATACGTTATTTCACTAATAATCTAAAAAATTCGGAATCCGAATTTTTTAATCTTTGTTTTATAATTCAGATTGCATTCGATGGAGAAAATGATGCGAGATCATTTGATTATTTTTGATACAACTTTGCGCGATGGCGAGCAGAGCCCCGGTGCATCCATGACAAAGGAAGAGAAATTGCGCATTGCTCGGCAGCTTGAGCGGATGGGCGTGGATGTTATTGAGGCAGGTTTCCCAGCGGCTTCTAATGGAGATTTTGAAGCGGTCAAGGCAGTGGCCGATGCAGTTAAGGATAGTGTGGTTTGTGGGCTCGCTCGTGCTATCGAAGCGGATATAAACCGTGCCGGCGAAGCGTTACGTGGCGCTAATGCAGCGCGTATTCATACTTTTATTGCGACATCACCTATTCACATGAAGAATAAATTGCGCATGTCTCCTGAGCAGGTGATCGAACAAGCAGTTAAAGCAATAAAATGGGCACGCCAATATACGGACAATGTCGAATTTTCTCCAGAAGATGCAGGCCGTTCTGAGATCAGTTTTCTTTGCCGTGTTTTGGAAGCGGTGATTGATGCTGGTGCGAAGACAGTGAATATTCCGGATACAGTGGGGTATACCATGCCAGATCAGTTTGGCCAGCTTATCCACGCGCTACGTGAGCGTATTCCCAATTCAGATAAGGTGGTTTTTTCAGTACATTGCCACAATGATCTAGGATTGGCAGTGGCTAATTCGCTGTCAGCGGTCATGAATGGTGCGAGACAAGTAGAATGTACAATTAATGGATTGGGTGAGCGTGCTGGAAACGCAGCTCTTGAAGAAGTGGTCATGGCTGTTCGTACACGACAGGATTTCTTTCCATGTGATACGCGGATAGATACGACCCATATTGTCCCGACCAGCAAACTGGTTTCAGGAGTTACCGGTTTCCCGGTACAGCCTAATAAGGCAATTGTCGGTGCCAATGCTTTTGCGCATGAGTCAGGAATTCATCAGGATGGTGTGCTCAAGCATCGTGAAACTTATGAAATCATGCGTGCTGAAGATGTCGGCTGGGGGGCTAATAAACTGTTACTTGGTAAGCATTCTGGCCGTAATGCGTTTCGCAGTCGCTTGAAGGAGCTGGGAATTGAGTTTGAGTCGGAGGAAGTGCTGAATACCATGTTCATACGCTTTAAGGATTTAGCGGACAAAAAGCACGAGATCTTTGATGAGGATCTGCACGCACTGATCTCGGATGAGGTACAAGCCCCGGAAGAGCATTATCGATTGCTTTCACTGACTGCACACAGTGAGACAGGCGAGGTCCCTTTTGCTCGTATAGTGATTGCTGCTGAAAATAATGAACTACATGCCGAGTCTGAAGGAAGCGGCCCAGTGGATGCAACTTACCGTGCGATCGAGAAGATATTGAATAGTGGTGCTGAATTACAATTATTTTCAGTCAATAACATTACTAGCGGAACGGATGCGCAAGGTGAGGTGACCGTCAGATTGCAGAAATCTGGAAGAATCGTAAACGGTCATGGGGCAGATACGGATATTGTAGTTGCTTCTGCCAAAGCTTATCTAAGCGCATTTAATAAACTGTACAGTAAGCTTGAGAGAGCTCATCCACAGATCTGATAAAATGAAACGCTTTTTCCTTTGCTTGCTTTTTTTGTTGAATTTCCTATCTTTTTGTATTCAGGCTGAAGGATTTCAGTTCAGATTTGAAGATAGCAAGGGAAAAATACACCGGCTGAGTGATTATAGAGGAAAGTGGGTGTTGGTAAATTTCTGGGCAACATGGTGTCCTCCCTGCTTGGAGGAGATTCCCGATCTGATATCGCTTTATGAAGATCGGGATGATGTCATGATCATTGGTATCGCAATGGATTATGCTGATACCGAAACCGTGATGAAATTTACCGAAGCGATGTCTGTTTCTTATCCAATCGTATTGGGTAACAGACAGATTGCTTTGCAGCTTGATGAGTTATCGATGTTGCCAAGTACCTATTTATTTGACCCTCATGGTAAACCTGCAGCACGAAAGATTGGATTGCTTACACGCAGGGATATTGAGAAATTCATACAGAGTTATTAAAAAGTATTAGTTCGGAAAAGTACAACTGATTCGATTCATACTGAGTAGAGCTTTCAATGTTGAGCCACTTCTTGAGTTACGGAGTGGTGCCAGTATTTTCTCCATGCATTAAAAACAAGTTCTGGATAGGCTGCTTGTCCCAGGCTTCCATTATATCTTCCGAGAGCACGAAAATAATCGCCTTTCTCAATATCAAGATAATGGCGTAATATGGTGCATCCATAACGTAAATTGACCCGTAGGTGAAAGAGGTTATGGTCTTTTCCACCAATGGCATCAATCCAGAATGGCATGATCTGCATATAGCCGCGCGCACCTGCAGTCGATATAGCATATTTTCTGAAACTGCTTTCGATATGGATAATACTCAACACCAGCTGTGGATCAAGTCCAGCGCGGGTAGCCTCATAATGAACTGTAGTCAGGAAGTCTTCTCGTTCATTTTGATCAGGCATGCGCCCTTTTAATCGCTCAGACATGGTGGCAAGCCACACCTTACTTTCTGCTTCGGGCAACGTAATAAAATGTGAAATGGCCTGATCGCTTACGGCCTGTTGTAATACTGTTCTAGTGCTGGCGGATAGTGGTTCATATATTTGGGCCCCGGCCTATGCAATCGAAGAAATAAGGATCGCAATCAGGCCAATCAATTTGCACATATTTTTGAAATGACGAATGAAGTGATCTCCTTCAGAGAGATCATTTGAGATTTTTCATCATGTCGCCCACGATATTCAATAATGTTATCTTTCAGGCCTCGTTCACCAATAACGATTCGATGGGGAATACCTATCAACTCCATGTCAGCAAACATTACGCCAGGACGTTCATCACGATCATCGATCAGTACTTCGATGTGGGCTGCAGAAAGTTCATGATATAACCTTTCTGCTTCGGCTTGAACTTGTGGATTCTTTTTCAGACCAATCGGGATGATGGCAAGCTGAAATGGTGCGATTGCGATAGGAAATATGATGCCATGCTCATCGTGATTTTGCTCAATGGCTGCTGCTACAACACGTGATACGCCGATGCCGTAGCATCCCATTTCCATCGCTCTTATCTGGCCGGATTCATCCAGGTAGGTGGCCTTCATCTTTTCAGAATACTTGGTGCGTAATTGAAAAATGTGACCAACTTCAATGCCTCGGCAAATTTCCAACATACCTTTGCCATCTGGCGAAGGATCACCTTCAACGATATTGCGGATATCAAAAATATGATCGGGTAATTTCAGGTCACGTTCAAAATTGACATGAGTGAAATGAAACCCTTCCTCATTTGCGCCGCAGACGAAATTACTCATTTCCATAACAGTCTTGTCAGCGATAATGCATTTTTCTAGCCCAACAGGCCCGATGAATCCTGGCCTGGAGCCAGTCTCGGCTAGAATCCTTTCTTCACTCGCCAATTCGAAATTGCTTAAAAATGGGATTTTTCTGACTTTTGTTTCGTTTAGCTGGTGATCGCCGCGTAGTAACAATAGGTAAAACTGATTGTCCGCAGTAATAGCCAATGTTTTTATGGTTTTTTGCACGGGAACGCCAAGGAAGCCCGCGACCTCTGTGCAGGTTCTTTGATCAGGTGTTGAAATTTTTTGCTTTATGCCATCCGGCGCTTCGCGAAATTTTCCAGGAGGGATGGCCTCAGCCATTTCAATATTAGCTGCATAATTCGAATTGGGGCAGAAAGCAATCGCATCTTCACCTGAGTCTGCGAGTACATGGAATTCGTGTGAACTGCTGCCACCCATCGCCCCCGTGTCTGCTGTGACAGCCCGGAAATTCAGGCCGATACGGGTAAATATTTGGCAATATGTGTCATGCATCAGACGATAGGTTTGTTCCAAGCTTTCCAGGGTAGTATGAAACGAATAGGCATCTTTCATTATAAATTCACGCGCTCTCATGACACCAAAGCGGGGGCGAATCTCATCGCGAAATTTGGTTTGGATCTGATAGAGATTCAAAGGCAATTGGCGATAGCTTTTTATTTCCCTGCGTGCAATATCAGTGATAATCTCTTCGTGAGTAGGGCCAAAACAATAATTGTGATTGTGTCTATCCTGAATTTTCAACATCTGTGGCCCGAATAATTCCCAACGTCCAGTTTCCTGCCATAGTTCTGCAGGTTGAACTGCTGGCATTAAAACCTCGATGGCGCCACTTTTATTCATTTCCTCGCGGATGATATGTTCGACTTTACGCAGGACTCTTAAACCTAAAGGCATCCAGGTATAAAGTCCACTACCAAGGCGCTTGATGAGACCGGCCCGTAGCATCAGCTTATGACTGATCAATTCCGCTTCTGTGGGAGCTTCTTTGAGCGTTGAAATAAAGAATTGAGAAACGCGCATGTATTGATTCCGTATGTTTTATCGTTATATTAAATAAAAGAGGAAGAATTTTACCCTGAAAAAGTCAGTTATCTATGTGGTTTAAACTGGTTGCGATTTATCATATACAGTTAAGAAAGAGAGATATGGGTAAATTAAAGGAAAGTATGCCCGGATTTTTATTTTATGATGACTTTTAATCTGGGAGAAAGTATGGAAAAATGGTCAATAATTGACGTATCAAATGACGGATGAATCAAATGATCGACCGTAACGGATATCGTCCTAATGTTGGAATTATTCTATTGAATTCGAAAAATGAAGTTTTCTGGGGGAAGCGTGTCAGGCAGAATTCTTGGCAATTTCCTCAGGGGGGCATTAAATCGGGTGAAACCCCAACGCAGGCGATGTATCGAGAATTAACTGAAGAGGTAGG
Organism: uncultured Nitrosomonas sp.; assembly: GCA_964554625.1. GTDB lineage: Bacteria > Pseudomonadota > Gammaproteobacteria > Burkholderiales > Nitrosomonadaceae > Nitrosomonas. Next base: position 21,783 of record CAZKPL010000039.1, read on the forward strand.
ACTGCAACCCTATCACGTGGAAATTTTGGGGCGCACTCGAGAGTGGTTGCGTTATGACGTGCCAGCGTGCTGGATAAGGCGAGAATGGCGCAGGAGCTACAAGGGGCAGAAACAGATTTGGTTTCTGCTGCGCTTGCTTGGGCGCGATAGCGACGTGTCGCTCAGAAAAAGCCTGCATCCTGAATTTGATGCATGGCGTTGGAATCGATATTGGGTGGAGCTTGACTCAGTTGTTGAATTTAAGCGTCAAGTTTATCGGCAGGCGCTTGTGGAGCTATCTCACTTACTTGGCTGTGACATTGGGCAAGGCTGCGATTACGGTTATGGGGAAGATGATCAGATTGCTCCAAAGATTGTTGCCACTTCTGTGAAAACACAAAAATAATTTTTCCTGCCTGTAATACAGGAGTAGTTGGTTCCAGGAAAATTATAGTCAAGCATTTTTGCTAAATTTTATTCTGATACGATACATTTAGGCGTAACCGGCTGCGCCATTACAGCCGCGTTTTTTTAGGAGATTCTCAATGATGATGCGTACGCTGACTGCATCGCTATTATCGATTGGTGTAATGATTACGTCCGTTCATGTATTTGCTGCTAATGAGCCAATACAACCTATTAAACCGGTAAAACCAGAGAATGCGGAAATGGTTGAACTTGGGAAAATGCTGTTTTTTGATCCTCGATTATCCAAATCTGGTTTTATTTCCTGTAATTCCTGCCATAATCTGAGCATGGGGGGAACTGATAACATCAAGACTTCTATTGGTCATAAGTGGCAGCAAGGTCCGATCAATGCGCCCACTGTATTAAATTCGAGCATGAATTTGGCGCAGTTCTGGGACGGACGTGCGAAGGATCTCAAAGAGCAGGCTGGCGGACCGATTGCTAATCCCGGTGAGATGGCTTCTACCCACGATATGGCGGTAAAAGTAATTAACTCTATCCCTGAATATCAGGATCAATTTAAGAAAGCTTTTAATTCGAATCAGATTGATATCGATCGAATTACAACTGCGATTGCTGCTTTTGAGGAAACCTTGGTTACACCGGACTCCCGTTTTGATAAATGGCTGGAAGGTGATAAAGATGCACTGACGAAAGCAGAATTGGATGGATATAAGTTATTCAAGAGCAGTGGTTGCACAAAATGCCACAACGGTCCGGCAGTTGGTGGGAATTCATTCGAAAAAATGGGTGTTTATAAGCCCTATGAGACAAATAATGCTGCGGTAGGTCGTATAGATGTGACGGGTAATGAAGAAGATCGTTATGTATTTAAAGTCCCAACTCTGAGAAATGTGGCATTGACATACCCTTATTTCCATGATGGCGGTGCTGCAACGCTAGAGGAAGCAGTAAATACTATGGGTAAGATACAAGTGAACCGCGAGTTCAAGAAAGAAGAAATTGCTGATATCGTAGCGTTCTTGAAAACACTAACTGGTAAACAGCCTGATTTCAAATTACCGATTTTGCCACCTTCTAATAATGAAACTCCAAGATCTCAGCCATTTGATAAATGATTTTGAAGCATATGAGTTTAGATTAAATAATCTGGAATTGCAGGTGTCCTCGAGCTTATCCAGGCTAAGGCGGTCTGGGTAAGCTTTTTATTAGGATGCTTATTTGCTATTTTGTTCTGGATCTTTATGATCACAGTTTCACTAGGTCGTTGATTTTGGTTATGTCCTCAATCTGTGTGAAAAGATTCCTAGGGAGCGAAGGAATAATTTGGGCGTATTTAAGCGATGAGCATCTATAGCATGCCTCCAGTCAAGGCGGCTAGAGAGATATTTAGTTGCAGCACCATGAAAGTGGTTGAGTCAGTTCTTGGGCTGTGATAACCCTCCTTGGCGTGGACTCCTATAGAAAAATTTATGGCTGCATGAGTGTGATCATGATCTCCTGCGCAAAACAGTGGTATGAGGGATTTCCATCACTAACCAGTAAGCTGTTCTCATTTAAGAAGCTGTCTGGCAAAACATTAGACGCATTTTGCAAGTGTGATTTTCATCAATATCCGTTTTGGATGGCATTTCTTGGCTTGCTATCAAAAAATACTTGATTCTGATGGAAATCATTTTGCCAGACAGCTTCTAAGACAGGCGGCAAGCAGTTGTGTAACTGTACCTTGGTCATGGGACCTTTTTGGATTACAAAATCCAGTGTCTGCCCCGTGCGATCTCGATCAACGAGTACGCAAACCTATTCATTGCTCTGTGCGTGCTTTAGTCGTTTATCGTTGTGGTGAAATCGAACATTGATCACTAACCATTGAATGGTTTTATATGCCTGATCTTGATTAGCCGGACGTCCTAATTC
>CAZKPL010000040.1:0-7147 GCA_964554625.1 uncultured Nitrosomonas sp.
TCCACTGTTACGCATCACATCGATACGCTCCAGCATGCGCCCGTTCTGGTTGGCCAAAATTCATTTCTCCACGTTTTCATAACAGACACTCCTTTCATGGTTTAGAGGTAAGCAGAAAGCCTGCGCTTCACTATTGATCTGATCAGATGAAGTATAAAAGTTATTCGACTGAGGGGTAATAAATATACGCAGCACCAGAAATACCTGGAGCCGGATGGGCTTTTACAATCTAACTTCGCCAATAAATGATCTGCTGCCGCATAATCTACAAGAGGTTTAGGGTGAGTGAGTGATCCTGTTTTGAATCTGCTTGCTGCCTAAACTGCTGGATTCTTATGTGACAACGGGCCTATTGCAAGTAGAAGGTTTGCGGAATTAATCCGCTACCCTGCAAAGATCAAGATATACTCATTTATCAGATGTATTCATGGGAAAAGGGCTAATGTAATGAAATCAGTAACGATACTGAATATGGGGTTGATTCTATTATGGCTTCCGGCTTGCTCCAGCATGCAGCCTGTCTTGTATCCCAATGCGCATTTTCTATCAGCGGGGAAGGAGATTGTGCAGCAGGATATCGAAGCTTGTAAACAACTCGCTGAAACCGCTGGCGCTAAAGAAGGATACGGCAAGAGTGGCGATGTTGCATCAAGTACCGTTATGGGAGCAGGCGTAGGGGCTGCGAGCGGCGCTGCAGGGGGCGCAGTTACTGGTGCAGCCGGCACGGGCTCCATGGTCGGAGCAGTGAGTGGCGCCGTGTGGGGATTGCTGAGAGGACTCTTTTATTCAAAGCCCTCGCAGCCTGATCAGGCTTATGCCAATTTCGTGAGCCGCTGCCTGCAAGAGAAAGGCTATGAGGTTACCGGCTGGCAGTAACCAAAGCTTATGTTCCGCAGAATGTTTGATAAACGCGCTCTGAAGGTTCCGGTGGGGTGCGGTAATCATGATATTCCGGCGCATCAGCGTAAGGGTTGGTCACAGCCGCAAGCAATCGTTGCAGCAGGGAGTAATCGCCACGTTCAGAAGCGGCTGCCAGCGCTTCTTCAACGCGGTGGTTGCGCGGATGGATCGCCGGGTTATGCGCCTGCATCAAGCTGGCCGATGACTGCCTGGATTCAGCCTGGCGTGATAATCTCGCTTGCCAGCGCGCATGCCACTCTAAAAATTCGGCATCACGAAACAGGGCATCCTGGGGCAAAGCTTCCGCAGCCAGTGCGCGGAAGCTTTGGGTGTAATCGGCCTGGTGTTGCTGCATCCATGTCAGCAGGGTTTCGATAAGCTGGCTATCCTCTGTTTCTTCAGTGAGCAACCCCAGTTTTTTTCGCATCCCGGCCAGCCAGTGTTCCTGGAAGATAGCGGGAAAATGATGAATTGCTTCTTCCGCCAATGCGACCGCCTTTTCCTGCTCCGGGTGCAATAACGGCAGCAGCGTTTCGGCAAAACGTGCGAGATTCCACTGCGCCATATGCGGTTGGTTGCGATAGCGGTAGCGGCCCTGCTGGTCGATCGAGCTGAACACCGTATCCGGGTCGTACGCATCCATAAACGCACAAGGACCATAGTCGATCGTCTCACCGCTGATGGCCATATTATCCGTATTCATCACGCCATGAACGAAACCAATCAGCAGCCACTTCGCGACCAGCGATGCCTGGCGTTCTATCACGCTGTTCAAGAGCGCAAGATAAGGGTTATCGGCCTCGCCAAGCGCCGGATAATGACGGTGAATAACATAATCGGCCAGGGTTTTGACTCCCTCTGCACCTCCTATCCTTACGACATATTCAAACGTGCCCACGCGAACGTGACTTGCCGCTACCCGGGTGAGAATCGCGCCCGGCAGCACAGTCTCCCGCATCACTGGCTCGCCGGTGGTGACTACGGCAAGGCTGCGCGTCGTAGGGATGCCTAGCGCATGCATTGCCTCACTGATGAGGTATTCCCGCAGCATGGGCGCCAGCGCCGCGCGGCCATCGCCACGCCGTGAAAACCGGGTCTGGCCAGATCCTTTTAGCTGAATGTCAAACCTGTCGCCTGCCGGTGTGAGATGCTCGCCCAGCAGGATCGCTCGCCCATCGCCCAGCATCGTGAAATGACCATATTGATGCCCGGCATAGGCCTGCGCGATGGGCTGCGCCGCATCAGGCAGCACATTGCCTGCAAACAGCAAGGCGGCTTCTTCGTCAGACAATGTGCGGATATCCAATCCCAGCGATTCTGCCAGGGCATGATTCAACATCGCCACCTGCGGCGCACGTACGGGCACAGGATGAAGTTGCGCATAAAAGGATTCGGGCAAACGGGCATAACTATTATCAAACCGCCAGCCGACGCTGTCATTCGTATATTTTCTATTGGGTTTCATGTGACCTTATCGTATTAGCCGGATATTATCTGTCAAAACAGGCATTGCAAAGCATTAAACGGATGAGACAGGCAGCGCGGCCTGATGTTCCAGAGAGATAGTGATTGGTTGAGGTAATGTACGGGCACCCCCCCTTATCGTTCGTGCCAAGAAGCCTGGCTTCAACTTCATGCTACTGCAGGGGAAACATAAAGCTATCTCCAGTTTAGAGACTTATGATGGTTGCCCGAGAGGATCGCGCGTTTCGTTAACGCTTCTGTTAAAAAATACAATTCTATGCGTATTCCGCTGATATCTGGGATAATTGCGGATGAATAATACTTTACAAACAGTCTCTCCGTCCGCAGTCAATACTGCCGGACGCCTTTTTAATGAATTACCGCTGTCGCCGGGTTTACTGGCAACATTACAGCAGCTTGAATACCTGACGATGACGCCGATTCAGGCGGCCAGTTTGCCGATTTCGCTCGCAGGTCATGACCTGATTGCGCAGGCAAAGACCGGCAGCGGCAAGACGGCAGCGTATGCATTGACGCTGCTTACCAAGCTAAATCCGCGCTGTTTTGCGGTGCAAGCCATGGTGCTGTGTCCAACGCGCGAGTTGGCAGATCAGGTCACACAGGAGCTTCGCCGTCTGGCACGCTCCGCAGACAATATCAAAATTCTTACACTGTGCGGCGGAACCACCATGCGCCCACAGATGGCCAGCCTGGAGCATGGTGCCCACATCGTCGTCGGTACTCCCGGCCGCATCATGGATCATCTGGCGCGCGGCAGCTTAAATCTGGCACAACTCAATACCCTGGTGCTCGATGAAGCCGATCGCATGCTGGACATGGGTTTTTACGATGACATGGCTTTTGTCGTCAAGCGCTGCCCGCCGAAGCGCCAAACGCTCCTGTTCTCGGCCACCTATCCCGCAGGTATCGCAGGACTGGCACGGCAATTCTTGCGTAATCCACAGGAAGTGAAACTGCTGGAGCAGCATGAGGAAAACAAGATACGCCAGCGTTTTTACGAGGTGGGCCATGAGGCGCGTTTGCAGGCTGTTGGCCGGTTGCTCAGGCACTATCGGCCAGTCAGTACGCTGGCATTTTGCAACACCAGGCAGCAATGCCGGGATCTGCTGGAAGGGTTGCAGGCGCAAGGCATTCATGCGCTGACCTTGAATGGGGATCTGGAACAACGTGAACGTGATCAAGTGCTGATCCAGTTTGCCAATCGCAGCTGCTCGGTATTGGTGGCAACCGATGTGGCGGCACGTGGCCTGGATATTGCGCAGCTTGAAGCGGTCATTAATGTCGATGTGACACCCGACCCGGAAATCCATATCCATCGCATTGGCCGCACGGGCCGTGCCGACGAAAACGGCTGGGCACTGAGTCTGTGCAGCCCGTCCGAAATGCCCCGGGTAGAGGCGATTGCAAGGATGATGGGCTTCGAGCCAGAATGGCATGACCTGGCTACGCTGCAAAGTGATGACCATACCCCGCTGGCACCGCCCATGGTGACCCTGCAAATACTTGGCGGGCGCAAGGAGAAGATCCGCCCCGGCGATGTGCTGGGCGCGCTCACGGGCGAAGCAGGGTATACGCGTGAACAGGTCGGCAAAATCACCGTGACAGATCAATCGACCTATGTCGCGGTCGCGCGTAATATCGCCCGTGAAGCTGTGCGCAGATTGTCCGCAGGCAAGGTTAAAGGCAAGACGGTGAAAGTGCGCGCGCTGTAGGGGAATAAACCCCGACTTTCACAGCATCTGAGAATCTTCTCGCAACGCACGCCTCGATGCCCGGTCAACCAAAGTAAACAGTTGATCAATCTCATCTTTCTGGTTGGACGCCTGATGGCCTATTACCTTGACAAACCGGCAATTGAGCCTGGTATTCAACCGGTAAAATTGCTGGTACAGCTCGTAATGATTAAGCCGCCTATTTTTACTCGAAAAATAATCATTTTGTTCAAGGCGGGCGCGTCTCCCTGGCAGACCGATAATATTTTGGGAATCGGTATAAACCGTCAAGGCCATGTCGCCGCCATCGATCAAAGCACTTGCTTCATACGTTTCATTTAACGCCCATAACAACGTCTGCAATTCCAATCTGGTCGAGCTGGTTTGTTCAAAACGCTTCACTCGCACCATATCTTTTAGTGATTCTATGGGTCTAGCCAAGTCAGCGACCACCAGGTAAGCGCCATACCCTATCTTTAATTGCGTATTCACACTGCCGTCGGTAAATATCTGTAGATGATTCATAATGCTTCGATCTTTTCAAAACCAAAGACTGCTTTGGGTTATTTATAAGCGGAGCGAATGATATTCAATAGTTCTTGTTGATTCCTAATCGACCCATGGCTAACTCTCTACTCATGGGAATACTTCAGGGAAATGATATATTGCGATGATGATGATTAGTTCAATATCCGAGGTAGAAATGCTACTCACTGCATACGGCAATTTTATTGATTTGATAAATGGCAGTAGTTCTCAGCAGTCAACTAGTATAAATTTAAACCTTTATGATGATGCTAAACAATCAGTGCATTCTTGCAATTATAGCAAAGAATGCAAGATGTTGATGTATATAGCAATTTGTTGTGATTAATTAGTATAATTTATGGATGATCAAACCATTTCAGCTTATGACAGCTCGGCTGAACAAATCGCTGCGTTGCACAAAACGCTAGTGCCAGCTCGTGTTTATCAACTTATTAATCAGTTTTTCGTCAAAAATGGGGTTTGTGCTGATGTTGGCTGCGGCATAGGGCGTGATAGTGCTTGGTTGTCTGAGCAAGGGTACTCAGTTACAGGCATTGATGCTTCCGAGGGAATGCTGCAGCAGGCAAGAGGATTTTACCCGAATATTTCCTTTGTCCGTGACAGCTTGCCACTATTAGAGAAACAGACAGATTCCTTCTTCGTCAATGTGCTATGTTCCGCAGTCATCATGCATTTGACAGAAGATCAGATTGCTTGTGCAGTGGTAAATCTAGTACGAATTGCCACCGCCGGGGGCATAATAATTGTTTCTTTCCGTGGAACAAATAGCAAAGATCGCCGTGAAAACGGCAAGCTCTATAGTGCTATTGAAGTGGATAAATTGGTTTCTTTGTTCGTTCAATCGGAGACCATGTTATTGCATCGTGAAATAGATTACCAAGAAGATAGGAGAGTGGAATGGACTAATATTGTTCTTAAAAAATTGCCACTCCTTGCTGTCTAGGCTGCCATTTACGCCCTCCAGCTCCAATATGAAGGGTTGAGCAATTGTATGCATCTTGCAGGTATGCTTGGCGTTTCTCAGTTGTATTCCCTGTCTGGGAAATAAGCGTTTCTCGAAGAGGGTGGTGTGATGTAATCAGATATTCATTCCGGTTAAAAAGGCGTTCCAGCAATTCAATGGATGGAAGTCTGTCAAACTTGCCATTTTCGCCACGATTGCATTCTTGGCAAGCCAGAACCAAATTTGCTATGCCATCAATTGGCTTGCGGCTATCGCACTGCTTTAGCATATGCGGAAAAAAATGATCGACTTCGGCTATTTCTTCCTTTCCAAGGACTACAGAGATCTCCCGAAAACAATAAAAGCACCGCCCTTTCTGATAACCATTCAATGCAGGTCGTGCCGATGTGACTGTGGTACGCCGTATGGCATTGACACCCATAAGTAAGCAACTTTCCTCTTCGTATTCTACAAGCATCAGGTTGCGGGAGAGATTGTTTTCCCATGCAGCCTCAACTAGTTGCCAGCGTGACTCGGTTTCTTGTGCAAGATCGGCAAATTGCTGCTGTTCCCCTAGACGCATAAAACCTTCTGTCAATTGAATTGCGTTTTTCTTGTTACGTTCATCGATAAAAAAACGGATACCAATCTCTGTACCATGAACGTTATGGAAAGCATCAAGTACATTAATGAAGCCATAGCGCAAAGTATGGGAAATCACTTCGTCTTTCTCTATTTCACCCTGATTAAATGCACGTAGCTTATCCAGAAATGTACTCTGCTCACTTATGCCTTGTTTTGGATGTTTTTTTAGATGTTCACAAAGGTGTGCAGCGTATGGCACTGCAAGTTCTTCAAGGGTGATTTGTGTTTTCCCCAATGACTGGAAATCGAAAAGGGTTTTTGCAAGAGCGAATTTGTACGAAGCAGAATTTCGTCCAAAAAGAATAATGGCACGCCAATAATTTTCTGCAGTTGGTTCTATTTCATAAAAACGCGACACGATTCGCTTTAGCCTCCAAAATTTCTTATTGGTGTCAGTAGAATTTTATTTCAGTAAGCGAGTTGACGCAGCTTGAGAAGGCAAGTATCGGGATCATCTGCAAAATACTTTTCGGCCAGCATGCCAAGACGCAGCAACTGCTCGTCGTGCTGGCTCAATACTGAAAAGTTAGATTTGATCATTTATGCTGATTTTTTGAATATCCATCTACTTTCCAATTTCTTGAAAGGGCTGCTTGACCGCGCGTGTAGTGATTTGTTTCCATCAGGCTTACCTATGGGAAATATATGGCCGCATCAATTTTATGCTTTTTTCGTTATGAATTCTCTCGGGTACCTTTATTTAGTGGGTTTTATAAGGAACTGCTGGCACAGACGAGAGCAATGTTGCCTGGTTTGGCATTTTTAGCTAAAACCTATTATCCACAATTTCCGTGGATAAGGCTGTGGGTAACTGCTTTATGTTGAGAGAGGGTAATGGTTATTTCGAATGCCTCAAAAAGACGCTAAAGCTTTTAGAAATCCTGACAGATAAAAAATCAGATCATTTCTACCT
>CAZKPL010000040.1:7157-23631 GCA_964554625.1 uncultured Nitrosomonas sp.
TCCGGTCTGTTCATCCGTGCACTAATCGTTGCGGTTGGAATGAATCCATCACACTGTTCTGTCACATCCAGCGCTTCTAATCCATAGAGAAGCACATTTGTTCCAAACATCGCGGCGCAAAGTGCACAGCCTACGATTTCCCCACCAAAAGGCATGATGAAAAGTATTCGTCCCAATGTGAGATCGAGTAAGTCATAGGCGATGCATACAGCGAGCTTGAGTCCCCACACGGCAGATCCCTGTTAGTTAGTCGTTCCTGAAAAGGTATTTTTCCAAGATATCCATTAAATTTTCCTGGCAGGAAGCATATCATTTTCTGCTGAGAATACTGGACTAACAGCAGCAATAGAGGCTATTGGCCCGACCAGGGGAGTTTGAAGTTGATTACGACAAATTTAATTTTGTAGTTAAAGCTTTACTTGGCTGGGTCAATAATGGGTTGCAGCGATTTGATCGCTTTCTGTAATATCCGGTAGGAGTCTTTGTCGAACTGGGGTCTGGGTGAGTACAGGAGTTGCCAGAGTTCATCTTCTGTTTTGGCCGTGCCAAGATAAGCCCAATTATCTATGACGAGCAGATCGCCATCTTCCTTGAGGTAGGCGGGGCCGGTAAAAGGCCAGCTATTGAAGCGCAGGCTAGACAGTGCCGCCATCAGGCGCATCGAGTGCGCCGCTAACGGTTCTTCGCCAACGCACCCCCCACGGCATTTTTTGAGTTGGCGAGCGAAGCAGGGCTTGCCGGGCTTAACCTTTTCCAGTCCAATGATGGCCTTGCAAAGCTCATGCCCGTCTGCCAGATCAGCCAATACCTTGTTCGCTTCCCGCAGGCTTTTGAATAGGCCATACAGATTCGATTGCCGGCCGAAATCCAGATCACGGGCATAAGCCACATTGACATGCAAACCTGCTCCGGTTTCCTTAAGCGAGATCGAGCAAAGTTCGTTATTGCGGCGAAGTTTCCGGTTATGCGTCGGCTGAAGTTTCTTCACCAACTCGGCTTCCTTGAGCAGCGCACCGATTTCGCCGCCTGTCTCGATATAGCCAATCCGCCGGACCTGCTGCGAGAGGCTCATTTCCTTGGCAGATGAAACATCGCTGGTGAAATGAGAAAGCACCCGTTGGCGAATGTTCATGGATTTGCCAATATAAAGTGGAAGCTCGTTCTCTCCGTAGAACAGATAGACCCCCGGTCCCTGGGGGAGGCTATCCAGCATCTGTTCGTTCAAATGCGTCGGGATACTGGGGCGTCCGGTTAGGGCTTTGACTGCAGCGGCAACTTTGGCGGGAGGGAACTGTTGCTGTATCTTCTGCCAGAACTGGTGGATGAGCTGAGCATCCGCCAGTGCCCGGTGACGGCCATTGACCTGTAAGCCATGCCGTTCAATCAGACTATCCAGATTGTGCCTTGGATGCCCCGGGAATAGCCGCCTAGAAAGTTTGACGGTACAGATTGTCGTTGCCTGGAAGTCATAACCTTCGCGTTTGAATGATTGCTTCAGAAATCCGTAATCGAAGCGGGCGTTATGCGCTACGAAAAGACGGCCCTCCAGCATCTGGAATATCCGTTGGGCGACATCGGCAAAGGTCGGCGCTTCTGCCACCATCTGGTTCGTAATCCCGGTTAACCTCTCGATAAACCCAGAGATTCGTGTCTCCGGATTGATCAGAGAGCTCCATTCCCGAATATTCGGGCCATCAACCAGAATGATGCCGACTTCGGTGATCCGGTCGACAGACGCCGTGGTGCCAGTAGTTTCAAGATCGACAAAAGCAAAAGGCTGCATGGGCCGAATTCTACGCTAAACTTGAATAACTTAACCCGAATATTTCATAAATCCGCGTTGAAATTTGCGCATCCTGCTGAAACAACGGTTGTCATGGCAGGCGCTTTTAGTCCATTATAAGCAGGTATATAAGGCATTCATTCAACGAATAACAATGACGGTATGTGCGGACGTTTTTGCCTGGCCTATTCACGTTCCAGCCTGATCGACTGGTATCATGCGGCGGCGATGCCGGAGATCGAGCCGCGTTATAACATTGCGCCTACGACCGGTATTGTGGTCATTCGCGACAGCATCACTGGCCGGACAGGATCCATGATGCGCTGGGGGTTGATTCCCCATTGGGTCAAGGACCCCAAAAAGCTGCCTTTGCTATTCAACGCGCGCGCTGAATCGCTTGCGGTAAAGCCGTTGTTCAAAAACGCGTTTCATCGGCAACGCTGCCTTATTCCGGCCTCGGGTTTCTATGAATGGAAGCCCCTGGCAGAAGGAAAAAGCAAGCAGCCTTTCTTTGTTTCGGCCAAAGGTGGCAATCCATTATCATTCGCTGGCATATGGGAGACAGCAACAGTAGATGAAGTGATCATCGATAGCTGTGCAATTATCACTACGAGCAGTAATGCATTCATGCGTTCCATCCATGATCGCATGCCAGTGATCATCCCTCCTGAATCCTGGGATAATTGGTTGACTCCATCCCAGCTGCCTGATGATGTCTTATTGTCTATTCTGAGATCGTGTTCTTCAGAACAGATGCAGTTCTGGGCAGTATCGCCTGCGGTAGGACGGATCAGTAATCAAGGGGAGCAACTGATCCAGCCGGTAAATGAACACCTTTCTTAAATTGCGGCGTGCCCGATGAGCGCGTTACCATTGAAAATAAGCAATCAGTGTTTTACAAGGCAAATAATGATAATAACCAGCATTATGATCATTTGAATCTCTTGTAGAGACATTGGGATGCGATTCAAAGAGTCTGGGTGGTGCGGGCATTCCGTATGCAATAACACCCTCATCCCAATCATCCCTCAGAGGCTGTGAAAAAACACCTGGGCATTGGCATTCAACTGACTGCTAGAGCAGAAGTTCCCAAACAGCTTCTTAGATACCTCAAAGCCTGGCTCCATTAAAGTGCAAAATTTCCTGTTCTTGCTTTTTCAAGCATTATCCTGAGATTAAATTAAGGTTTTTGCTTATTTTAATTTTCTTCAAGGAAGAGTAACTTGGAAAGGGTCGATTCTAGTCGAAAGCCCTGTCAAATAAGATGATTTGATAAATCAGCAACTTATTTATTAATAAAGAGGTGAAATATCATGAATGCACTTACCATGTTGTTAGTTGCTTTTTCTATTTCTTCTGTGCTGGCAGGTTGTAAAGAGAGGGAGCCACCACAAACTCCTGAACCGCCAGAAATGGTATGTGGCACGATCCAGGGATTGACATGTCCTGATGAGCAGTATTGCGATCTTGGAATCGGTCAATGCAAGGTCGCTGATGCACAAGGTGTCTGCAAGACTAAACCCACGATTTGCACAAGAGAATTCAATCCGGTTTGTGGCTGTGATGGTAAGACCTATGGTAATGCATGTGAGGCAGCCGCGGCAGGGGTTTCCATTGATCACACGGGTGAATGTAAGCCAGCGGAGCCTCAGGCATGTGGTGGCATTGCGGCGATCAAATGTCCGGAAGACCAGACTTGCATTGATGATCCGAGTGATAGTTGTGACCCCGCTCAAGGAGGGGCAGATTGCCCAGGGATATGCACAACCCAGCAGGATCCGATGGGAGATGTTTGAATTTGTTTGCGTGATTAATCGCATCATTATGATTTGTTGAGGTGCAAAAAATATTTTGTCGTTAACACGAAGGGCTGCTCTGTTTTTTCAAGTTGGACAAGATGAAGTAGCCTGCCTTAGCCCCGCGTGGATGCGATAGCCAAGAAAACGCTTTCCATTGAGGGCGCAAAACTAAGAGAGGTGACTGTTATGAAACAACTCAATATGATCAAGCTTTTCTCCATTCTGCTCGGGCTCTGGTGCGGGTCCGGCTTTATCGGCATCCAGCGAATCGCTCAGGCAGAAACAGCGAAATACCCAGAAACGATCAAAACCGAGTATCAATATGCCGCAAAAGTCGCTTGCTCGATGTTGCTGGCGCACCAGGATGGCACCTTGGCGAGAGGTACTTACCGCACTATCGTCAATATTCATAACCCTACCAACAAGAAAATTACCATTGCAGCCAAGGTGGCACTTGCCACACAGTTTGGTTCTGAGCCAGGACCCTTCGATGTTACCCCTTTCAAGGGAATTGTTCTCCAGCCGGACGGGGCGGTTGGAGTAAACTGCTTTGACATTGCAGGCTACTTTTGTCCGATTGATGGTGTCTGTGTGGATTTCGCCTTTCTGGAGGGATTTCTGGTTGTGAAAAGTCCGGTTCCATTGGATGTTGTGAGCGTATATACCGCCCGGCATACCGACGGAGAAGTTGAATCCATAGATGTTGAAACAATCGAGCCGCGAAAAGCGCACGATACTGTTAAGCTGGGGCCAACAGAGTCTACCAAACCGGGGGAAGGAAAGCGCATTGATTATCCGCCCAAGGGAAGTTCTGCTTACTATGATCAAAAGCCAAAACAGATGTGTGGAGGAATTGCCGGTTTTCGATGTCCTGAAGGCATGAAGTGTGTGGACGATCCTGCAGATAATTGCGATCCTGCTAAAGGTGACGCCGATTGTGCAGGTATTTGTGTGAAATAACCGCAAGTAAGCGTAGATAGTTACTGCAAGGAATGAATAACTGGAGATTCCTGTTTTGTTGAGCCGAGTACTTGATTGGAGAATTCGTACAAATTGCAGTGAGTGTGCATGCTGTTGATAGCAAGGAGTACACTCACCGCACGTTCTCAAGGAAAGGCGCCATGAAACCAATTGTTGTGACTCTCATGGGTATGGCGGCTCTTGTCGAGACGAGCTCCACCGCAATGTCACAGGAATCTTTCGATCTGAAAAACATGACTTGCCGCATTACACTAACAGATAAAAATGGCTGCACAGGCATACCCACACTTCATTCCGGAGTGCTGACAATTTCGAAAGAGGGTGCTTTTAAACTGAAGGCTCACTACGAGGGATGTTTTATGGTTGAGAAGGTCACAAAATCGGGGAAATATCAGGCATCCCGTTTTAAAGAGATGATGAGTCTCGAGCTCCTGACTATAAAGACAGCAGGGATGGAGAATGCGGTATCAGATTTTCCGAGAACGCTTGGGTTTGCCAATTTAAATTACGACAGGCTGGATGGGTACTTTATTGACATATCTGCCGTGATTCGTGGGCGTGGACGTCATACAGAAAATATCATTACCTCGAAACTGCAATGCGAGGTGGATGAATAGGGCAGCAAATTGCCACCCTCTTTGCTGGCTTGTCAAAATATTGTAGACGGGTAACACAGTAGAAACTCTTTTTTATACAAAGACAAAGGGCGGACCAATTTTTTATTACTCAAAAGGGAGTTCACAGTATGGCGCATCATAAAGAAATGTTTGAAGGCTGCAATATTGAAATAAAAGACGATATCCATCTGTCGATTAACGGAAAGGAAATTCATTACGAGCATGATGCGGCAAAAAATAAGTGGTCTTCGAAATATTTGCCCTATACCCAATATGATTCGTTATTGGAACTGGCCAGAGCGATCGCTCAGCACACTGTTGAGTTTTCCAGTGTGAAGAAATAGCCCAAACAGACTGAGAGGAGAAGATTCCCATGGCTATCAGAAAAGATGCAAATACCCTGACTGCGGATGAAAGGGCAGAATTCGCTGCCGCCATTCTGGCCTTGAAAGCAGAAGGCATTTATGACCAATTTGTTCTCAGGCATGCAAATGCCATCATGAGCGCCATTCATCGGGCTCCTGCCTTCCTGCCCTGGCACCGCCGTTTTATTTTTGATCTTGAGCTGGAACTGCAGCGCGTCTCTGGCAATCCGAATCTCGGGATACCTTATTGGAACTGGCCGTCGGGAGGAGCGAATGCTTCCATGTGGAATGATGACTTGCTTGGCGGAGACGGGGATGCCGGTGGAGTCGTTCGGACCGGACCATTCCGGGCCGGTCAATGGACCGTCATTAATTCCAGCGGATTGCCAGCTGGCCCGCTTATGCGAGCATTTGGCCAAAATGGCTTGCCTACCTTACCCACTCAAGCGGAAATCAATCAAGTCATGGCTATCACGCCGTACGATGTACCTCCATGGAACATGAACAGCAATCCAAGTTTCCGTAATCAAATTGAAGGCTGGATGGGTCCTAATCTCCACAACCGTGGTCATGTCTGGGTTGGTGGCTCCATGCTGCCGATGACCTCTCCGAATGATCCGGTATTCTTCATGCATCATTGTATGGTCGATAAGATCTGGCATGAGTGGCAATTACGCTTCCCAAATCAAGGCTATCTTCCAACAAGCGGCGGTCCTTTCGGGCAGAATTTGACCGATCCCATGAATAACACTCCTTCAGGGCGGATCGGTTCGCGCCCGATTGATGTTCTTGACAGTAACGCTTTGGGGATTATCTATGATAGTGCTGCTCCTCAACCTCAACCACAGATACCGCTCATCATTGTCGGAGCCAATCCAACGCAGGCTGATATCGGAGTACCAGGAGAAACCGATGTTTTCCGGTTTGAAGTTCCGTCCTTCAGTCCGCACACGATGTACACCACTGGGCCATCCGATACTTTCATGACCCTGTTTGGCCCTAATGATCCGAATATCGAAGTGGCCTCAGATGATGATGCAGGCGAGAATTTTAATTCACAAATCACGCGGAATCTCTCGGCAGGAACCTACTATCTGCGTATTCGCCTTTATAGTGCGAGCGCAACAGGAAATTATGCGGTTGGTGTGCGCGCTGCTGGCACTGATCCTACTCCCACCCCTATCCCCATCCCCATCCCCGAACTCGTTGTAGATGGCGCGAGCATCAATGCCGCTATTTCTGCGGCAAATGAAAGCGATGTGTACCGATTTAATATAACAACTGAAGATACCTATACTATTCAGACGAGCGGGACTACGGATACTTTTATGAGTTTGCATGGGCCGAACAGTCAGATACCGGAGATTGCCAGCAATGACGATGAAGGCGTTTCCTTCAATGCCCGGATTCGCCGTCAGCTTTTGCCCGGTGAGTATTTCGTTCGTATCAGGCACTACTCGCCTTTCGGAACAGGATCCTATTCCATCCGTGTTACTCGGGGATGATGCTGAAACCGGCAGGCTAGCCGGATATTTAACCAGGACGCGGGATGATGGCGGAGTAATTCGCCCGTCCCGCGCCAAGTTAATCATTCAAATGTTTGCCGATACCGGCGCGCACGCGAGGCAAAATAAGCACTGCCTGCTGTTCTTCACTCTTGATCGGCACAAGACGCATATTCGACGCATCACTGCCTCGCAGAGTGCTTCCGCATCACGAGCGTCATTCTTTGCTGGTTTTGATACAGGGCTTCACGTACAAGGGTGGCATCAGTCGCATGGCGTGTCTCGTTTTCGGCAGGCAGTGATCCCAATAACGGGCAGACGAGCAAGCTTCCATGCCGACCAGATCAACCTCTTTTTTAGGCTTATGCAAAAAAATCGTACAATCTCAATGTGAACTGGTGTAAGATTGCGGCTAAATCGTGCTCTTGCAATCACTGGATACGAGCTTAATTCTTAGGGTATTCGGGAGCTGATTCCAAAATTTTTCGAGCTTTCTGCTGGACCGGTAAAGGGCTTTTTAATGAAATCATGGGTGCCCGAATTAACCGATAGATATGCGTTTCTGGGCGATTTGCTGAAGTAGTTTGAAAAAGTTTTTTACCGAGTAATGGTTATTTACGAATCGGCAACGCTGATTGATGTAAAATCGTCTTATGGCGGGCCTCCCCGCATTGCAGGGTAGTGAATCTGGTCAGGTCCGGAAGGAAGCAGCCACAGCTATTTTTTGCAAGTGCCGGGGGTTCGGCTCGCCACCCTAACAGATAGGTTATTGATAATCATCTGCTCTTTTTCCTTCATTTGACAAATATCGTGTTCCAAACACAAGTGCTTGCCAGGAAGTGGCGCCCAAGAAACTTTTCTGAGTTGACCGGGCAAGACCATATCGTTAAAGCAATTGCCCATTCGCTTGAGCAGAATCGGTTGCATCATGCGTACTTGTTTACGGGCACACGCGGTGTTGGTAAAACAACGATTGCCAGAATTCTGGCCAAAGCACTGAATTGCGAGATTGGTGTGACATCCGTGCCTTGTGGAGAATGTTCGGCTTGTGTGGCTATTGATAAAGGAAGCTTTGTTGACTTGGTTGAGCTGGATGCAGCATCCAATACCCAAGTTGACAGTATGCGTGAGCTTCTCGAGAGCGCATGCTATGCGCCTACTGCTGCCCGCTACAAGGTGTATCTGATTGATGAAGTGCACATGCTTTCCAGAGCGGCTTTTAATGCCATGCTTAAAACCCTGGAAGAGCCTCCCGAACATGTAAAATTCATACTGGCGACTACCGACCCGCAGAAGATTCCCATCACTGTACTCTCGCGCTGTCTTCAGTTTAATTTGAAACAGATCCCTCCTTCTTTGATTATGGCTCATTTGGAGAACATATTGTTTCAGGAGCAGATTGCATCGAATACTGCATCCTTGCGGTTATTGGCAAGAGCTGCACAAGGTAGCATGCGAGATGCGTTGAGTCTGCTCGATCAGGCAATTGCATATGGTAACGGTGTTGTTGAAGAGGCAGATGTACGTGTCATGCTGGGTGTAATAGACCAGGAATATCTTTATGATTTGCTTGAAGCGTTAGCTGGGGAAGATGGCATGAAGATGCTATCGATTGCGGATGAGATGGAGGCGCGCAGTTTATCGTTTGATACCGCTTTACAAGATCTGGCAACCTTACTTCATCGTCTTGCATTAGCGCAAATCGTGCCCCAAGCCATTGATGAGACATTGCCTGGACGTGAACGGATATTTGCCTTGGCTAAGCGTTTTACTGCCGAAGATGTGCAATTATTTTACCAGATCGCGCTCCATGGGCGCAGTGATTTGAATCTG
The DNA here is from genome assembly GCA_964554625.1 of uncultured Nitrosomonas sp. GTDB lineage: Bacteria > Pseudomonadota > Gammaproteobacteria > Burkholderiales > Nitrosomonadaceae > Nitrosomonas. The sequence continues at coordinate 16,041 of CAZKPL010000040.1, forward strand.
GCGCCAGATGAATATGCTGGTTTCACGATGGCATTGATGCGGATGCTGGCATTTATACCTGACCAGATGTTTTCAGGGGGGGGGTCTAAGAGTTGCGGAGAGGGCGAAGATAGCGCACGGGAATCGGTTCAAGCGATGAATCAGGCGAAAGATAGCAGTCGATCGATACAGAAAAAAGAGAGCGAAGCTTCTGGTTTTCCCAATCAAGACTGGCTGGCAGCCGTAAGTCAATTGAAATTGAATGGTATGGCGAAGATGCTGGCGCAACATTGCGAGGCTAAACATTTCTCGGCTGATCAGGTTGAGTTGTGTGTGCCAGAAATACACAAATATTTGTTAGAAAAAACTTATCAGGATAAGTTAAAAGCTGCGTTAGAGCACTACTTTGAGAAACCTGTTAAAGTCGCATTCTCGATAGGCAGTGTTACCGGTATGACGTCAGCAGTCATGCAGGATCGTGAAAAGCAGGCAAAACAGTCCGAAACGATTGCGGCAATTGAAACAGATCCTTTTGTGAGAGAATTGGTAGAAAATTTTGATGCAAAACTAATCGTTTCTTCGATTAAACCAATTGAATAATGGAGATAACATAATGATGAAAGCTAATTTAGGCAATTTGATGAAGCAGGCGCAGCAAATGCAAGAGAATATGAAAGCAATGCAAGAACAGCTGGCGACAATAGAAGTGGAAGGTCAATCAGGAGCAGGAATGGTCAAAGTTGTGATGACCTGCCGTTATGACGTTAAGCGCATTAATATCGATAATAGTTTGATGAGCGATGACAAAGAGATGCTGGAAGATTTGATTGCTGCGGCAGTCAATGATGCTGTGCGTCGAGTGGAGGCAACTACGCAGGAGAAAATGGCTGGTTTGACGGGTGGACTGGGTTTGCCCCCAGGAATGAAACTGCCTTTCTGAATAGCGGATCAATGGTATTGAATTAAGTATGGGATTGTTTATTCTGTTTATCAGTATTCAGCACCCTCTCAGATTATCCCCGTTGTGAAGTAAAATAAATGCGCATCAAGGGACCACTCAATCCAAGAAATTCAAAGAAAAAGCAGGTTTTGGTATCGATGAATAATCATGTTTCCACCAAACCTGATTTAATGGTTACCCACAAGCTCCACAAGTTGCTGGCGCAAAGCGGTCTGGGTTCACGACGTGAGATGGAGGCCTTGATTGCCTCAGGTCAGGTCAGCATCAATGGAAAGGTCGCAAAATTAGGAGATCGGGTAGGGCCCAGAGATCTGGTGCGTGTAAATAAACGGATTATACGGATCAATACCAACGAGCGTTTACCACGCGTGATGCTTTATCATAAACCGGAAGGTGAAATTGTGAGCCGTCATGATCCCGAGAAGCGTCCATCTGTTTTTGATAAATTGCCACAATTGAAATCATCACGGTGGATTGCGATTGGTAGACTGGATTTCAATACCAGTGGATTACTGATATTTACCACAAGCGGTGTTTTGGCGAACCGACTGATGCATCCCCGTTTTCAAGTTGAACGTGAATATGCGGTCAGAATTGTTGGCCGCTTGACTCCCGAGCAAAAGAAACAATTATTGACCGGTGTTGAACTGGAGGATGGTCTGGCAAAATTCAGTGACTTGTCAGAGCAGGGAGGGGAAGGCACCAACCGTTGGTATCACGTGATATTAAAAGAAGGCAGGAATCGGGAAGTAAGACGTATTTTTGAAGCATTGGGTTTAGTGGTCAGTCGGTTAATTCGTGTACGATTTGGCCCGATTAATCTATCTCCCAGATTGAAGCGTGGCATGTCGCACGAACTGGATGAAAGTGAAATCAGGTACTTGCTGGAATTGGTTAACAGTGTTCCGTCTTCTGGTGCCATAACAAGAAAAAGCAGTAAGTTAAACTAGATCACTGCGCTTCAGCATGAAAACAAATTGATCACCTGCGCTTGTTTCCAGCCAGGTAAAAGGCATACGCGGGAAGGATTGCTCAAGAGCATCGCGATTATGGCCAATTTCTACAATCAATAGACCTTCGTCAGTCAGATAATTGGCAGCTTCGTTGAGTATGGTACGTATTATAGTCAGTCCATCCGAACCGCCTGCGAGCGCAATATGCGGTTCATGGCGAAATTCTTCAGGGAGTGTTGTCATCGATCCAGCATTCACATAGGGCGGATTGCTGATAATTACATCATAGCGTTTTCCAGTTAATTCGCTAAATAGATCAGACTGAATAGGATGGATAGTATGCGATCGCTCATAATCGGTTATATTTTTATGAGCGACTTCCAAGGCTTCAGTAGAAATATCAACTGCATCAATGTTTGCATGTTCAAATGCATGAGCCAGTAATACAGCCAGACAGCCAGAGCCCGTACACAGATCCAATGCAGAATGAATGTCGCCAGGATGTTGGATCCAGGGCGCTAATCGAGTTTGCAATAATTCAGCGATAAAAGAACGAGGGATAATAACGCGTTTGTCGACGTAAAAGCTGAAATCGCCTAACCAGACTTGATTCATCAGATAGGCGGCCGGGATTCTTTCCGCTACGCGTTGTTCAATGTAATGAAATATCTGATCGCGTTCAGGCTGGGTGAGGTGTGCATCCAGGAATAAGTCTAATTGGTCTGGCGCAAGATGTAGCGCATGTAAAATGAGGTGAGCGGCTTCATCGTAGGCTGTGGGAAATCCCTGGCCAAAAAACAAGTCAGCTTGGTTAAAATAGCTTACAGCAAAACGCAACAGATCACGCAGTGTACGCAGCTCATTTCTGGCGTAGTCGATAATTGGAATTCTGGGTTCTTGAGAAGAAGTGGCCATGTCTGACAATAAAAGAATATTTGCATGCGACGCGAATGTAGCATAAAAGATACGCTGATGCTCAAATTATTCGATGAGTTAATCCTATGAACAATATCAATGAATGATGAATATTTTATGCGGGCCGCACTTGATCTTGCGCTCAAGGCACAGGAGCTGGGGGAGGTGCCGGTGGGTGCTGTCGTTGTTAGCAAGGGTGAAATTATCGGCCGTGGCCACAATCGTTCCATCGTGGCGAGGGATCCGACGGCGCATGCAGAGGTAACCGCGCTGCGTGATGCGGCCCAAAATTTACACAACTATCGCCTGTCGGATTGTATATTGTTCGTAACTCTTGAGCCTTGCGCCATGTGTATCGGCGCCCTTTTTCATGCCAGGATCAAACGCCTTGTGTATGCTGCTGCAGATCCAAAAACCGGCGTTTGTGGCAGTGTAATAAATTTACCGGCAGAAGCAAGGCTTAATCATCATTTGGAAGTAACCGGCGGTGTGCTGGCACATGAGGCAGGTAGGCTATTAAAGCAATTTTTTATCAGAAAGCGAAATCCTGACAAGGTTGCTTTATTATGAAAATCCATATCAGTATAGACCGGCAGCAACTCGATTTGTTGAATGATGAAAATACGGTTATCAGCAGTTATTTGATATCGTCAGCCAAAAATGGCGTCGGTCAGCAGCGGGGTAGTTTTTGTACGCCGCTGGGAAAGCATATTATCCGTGCCAAAATTGGTGAGAATCAGCCGATTAATACCGTCTTCGTCAAGCGCCGCCCGACCGGGGAAATCTATACACCCGAACTGGCCAGTCGCTACCCGGGTCGGGACTGGATTTTGACACGCATCATGTGGTTATCAGGATGTGAAAGCGGATTTAATCGACTGGGCCTGGTCGATACTATGCGCCGTTATATCTATATCCACGGCAGTCCCGATAGTGCAGAAATGGGTAAGCCTGGCTCGATCGGTTGCATCCGCATGCATAATGGTGACTTGCTGGATTTATTTGGTCGGGTAGCGGTGGGAACGCCGATTGAGATTAATCTTTGAGCATATTCTCCCTTATCTTCACTGTGATTGACGTGGTTTAAAAAGGCAGGCCTGGCTTGAATGTCAACCAAACGGGGTGTGCGCTATGGCATGAGAGTAATGGTAACGGTATTGTTAAAAGTACCATTAACAATACCGTCCAGATTGTCATCAACAGAAAAAGTTACGGTATACGTGCCGGGAGGGAGCTTATTTGCAGAAGCATTGAAAATGGGGAGGTGATCGAGAGGCCATAGCTCACCGCCATATACACGGATAGGCTGGTCCGACTGGATAAATTCAAGCCGATCATTTAACCAGAATATCCCCATCGGGGTAATCGCTTGTACCCAGTAATCCACCTGATTGCCTACATAGACACCCGGATTGAGTGACACAGTAAGTGTCACAGTATCGTTTTGTGTCAAGATTAGGGAATGAGCGATCCGATTGGCAAAGATAGTAGGGCCGGGTAGTGATCGCTGAGGAGGGAAAGGGGAGGATATATTATTAAAGAACCATGAGATATTGCTGTTAAAGTAAATTTGCCCACGAGTAACTACAAAGTGTGACGGCTCGATTGACTCAGCGCTAATCTCACACACTGAGAAGGATGTCCTGCTGTCATCGAAACTAAAGACAATATCCGCATTATCAGTGAATCCGGCAAATTCCAGCTTTAACGAATAATCGTCAGCTGTGCCTGCCAATCTGTCCACGCCGCTCATGGCCAATTGTGCAGTAGCTACATCATCGGCAGCTAATGTGCGCTGTGCTTCACCGGAAAAAATCCCCTGTTGCATGACGGCTTCAGTGTTGTGAATACCGAATAATGCACCGACGTTACGGGCCGCATTTGCAGCAAAGGTGCTTCCAGGCGGAAGATCGGATTGCTCGCGACTGTAGGTTGTCATGTCCACCTTTGTCGCGATACTAAATGGGTTGTTGTTACTTTTACGGAACCAGTGAAGATTAATATCGTCGCTACGTAGATCGTCTCCGGAGCCAATGATGCTGTCAGCGCCGCTGTCAAGATTGAATTGATTGTCAGTTCCCCTGGTAGAGTGAGTAAAATTTCTATCCGAGCCATTCAATCCTGATTCCGAAGCGAGATTGGGATGTCCCAGACCGATGCAATGCCCCAATTCATGTAGTGCGACCGATTCAAAATCAAACTGGAAGAGTGAATCATTGCTACCTTCATTGGCGATATTATCAACTGTAGGGACCAGGTTATTCCAGGTGCTGATGATATTCTGGACAGGAATTACCATTTCCTCGGCATGAGGGGATAAGGGTGATATGCCGACCGTTACGGTCAGAATGGTGCCTATGCCTCTATAGCCTGGGGGGTGAGTAATAACATTGATGCCATGTTCTTCACCAGCGAACTCGAATGTTCCCGGAAAAGAGGGTGGAACAATGCTTATTACCAGTGACAGTAATGCTGTTTGCAATCTGGTGAGCCTGAGAAATTCAAACAGATGGCATGTTTGTTTCATCTTGATCAATTAAATGTAAATGGCTGACTTTGCCTCTACCGTCAAGATTTGTATAATGACATATTAACTGTCAATCATTTATTTAATTTTTTTAGGTCAGTTCGTTTCATGATCACTTGTAACTGTTGCTGAATCGAGAGTAGGTGCTGAATTTCCTCGATGCTGGGAAAGTGCTCAGCAGTCCATTTGAGTCCACGCCAGGAAATATTTTTTTTTGTATTTGGATCTCCCGGTTGAAATATTCCAGAAGATTTATATCGATTGGGGTAAATCTCGATGAGCGTGGCGGGTGCATCTGAAATACTTTCAGCAGGGGAGAGCAGCGCTTTCTGCTGCTGTTTTATTTCTTGTATCCTGTTGCGGACAAGTGTGGAATCAAATTCCAGAATTTTTCTATCTACCAGTAGATGCCATAAATTATCCAGGATATTGGGCTCTAAATAAGCCGCATAGCTACCAGCCAGTTTCATATAGGATGGGCGATAAACCTGTATGTAGCCATCGCTGAAAATTGTTAGGGAAGCACTTTCTAGAGCTTCTCTCGTGCCCCCGAACGTTTCTCTATAGTATACGATTACTGTGTCTTGCTGATGGGTATCAGAGGCGACCGGGAGCGGAAGTGATTCGGATGAAGTGCTCATTTCCTGAGATGATATGGCCTGAATAGTATAGAGAATCAAGAGTGCTCCTACTAAGAAGACTATCCATCTGCAGCATTTGCCTTTTGACAAAACGCTCATTATTGATCACCTCCTCTTCTATCTTGGAAGAAACCTATGATATTAAAAAAATCAGAGCGAGGGTTGATCAATGACACTCAGATAGAAACTGATTTTCCCTTGACGGCGCTCTTCCAGGTAGCGTTTCAGGGGATCATGAATGACACGGAAAGCCATTTCATTCCACGGAATCTCATGCTCATCGAAAAGCTTGACTTCCAGACTCTCTGTGCCGGGAGAAAAGTTCATATCCAGCAAGCGAGCCCGAAACAGAAGATAGACCTGACTGATGTGAGGCAAGCTATATGCTGCATAGAGATCACCAATCTCTACTCGTGCATTGGCTTCTTCCAATGTTTCACGGGCGGCTGCCTGGGCTAATGTTTCGTTATTTTCCATGAAACCCGCAGGCACAGTCCACTTTCCTTGCCGAGGAGCAATTGCGCGGCGGCACAATAAAATCTTGTTTTCCAATTCAGGAATGCATCCGATGATCATTTTGGGATTCTGATAATGAATGGTATGGCATGTAGGACAGACAAAACGTGGTAAGGTATCACCTTCTGGTATGTGTAATACGACTGCGGCACCACAACTACTGCAAAATCTCATACTATAACCTTGATTGATAGATCATATTCAAAGTGCCACGCTTTTTGATATCAAAGCCGATCCAGCATTATTTTACTCAGGACGATGGCTTACCGTAAAGAATCATTTGACAAGTAATCCTTCAGACTGAGCATGGGCCTTGACTCGCTATTGACCCAATCGGTTTTTACTCAGTATTTTTCTGGAATTCGTACGCCAATCATCATTGTCAATGATCAACGGGATCTGTGAGCACTTGCCTCTCCTTGATTGCCTGGCTGAGTGTTTTTATGCTTGTCCATAGGAGGCTTTCTAGGAGGAATAATGTTATGTCCCAGATTTGTTGCTTCAACGGTGGACTTGGGAGCAGGTTTGACTAAAGGGGGTGTGCCTGCTGGAATAGCAAAAACCTCGGTAGTTGCCTTGCCATTATTCACTGATGTGTCGCCTGATTCAATCTTCTTGTCAGGGATTAAGCCGTCATTATGAGCGGGGTGGGTATCTTCTGGTAAAGCTTCTACAAGCAGAGTGCTATTTTCCTCAGCTAGCCGCCAGTACAAAGTCCCGCCCAGTATTACCGCAAATAACAATGCTGCTACAGAGATTTTTCGCCAATCGAATGGAGGTTTTGCCTGATCAGCTGTTTCTTCCGGGTTTTCGGGTTCTTCTGGTAATTGTAAAATCTGGTTAAGTTTGATGCGAATCTTGAGTTGCTGGTCATTCATAATGAGCATTAATTGGAACTTGATGAGCTTTATTGATTATTGTAGAGGTCAAAAGATTAAACAGCGAGAAGATTTTAATCGTATCGGTATATAAATATACGATTCAAGATAAGTAATTGAATCAAAATGTTTTTTACGGATATTTTATAGTTTGAGTCATACTGCATCAGCTGACTCTTCCGGTTGGCGATAATATGATATGTGTTGTCAAATATGGAGTT
>CAZKPL010000041.1:0-23603 GCA_964554625.1 uncultured Nitrosomonas sp.
AAAAAGCCATCATGATCAAATTCATTATGCACAGAAAGACCCGGGCAAACGCTTATTTTTGAAACAAGCTGCCGTCACTGCGCTGAGTTTGGGTTTCGCAAGCGCAGGTCTTGCCGGTGACAAAGATAAAGCTATCTCCGGAGCCCCTACCCCGTTAATCCCTAAACCTGAAAATATCCTAACACCTGATCAAGCGCTGGAACGATTGATAGCTGGCAATGAACGCTTTGTCTCGGGCAAATCGGAGCCATTGGATTTTCATGATGTGGAAACCTCGCTCATCAAAGGACAGAACCCTTATGCCTCCATTTTAGGCTGCTCCGATTCGAGAGTTAGTCCCGAGCATTGTTTCGATGAAGCACTCGGCGATCTCTTTGTCGCGCGTGTCGCAGGCAACTATCTGACGCACGATAATCTGGCTACGTTGGAATATTCAGTCGCAGTGCTGAAAACCCCTTTGATCATGGTGCTCGGTCACGAAAATTGTGGCGCAGTCAAAGCGGCAATCGATGCGGTCGATCATCACCAGGATTTTCCTGGTCACATCCAATTACTGGCGAGTGCGATCGCGCCTGCCGTCAGAGCGGTGTCCGATACCTCCAGCAGCCGACTGGTCAATGTAATCAAAGCCAATGTCATCATGACGGTCGAAAAGCTGAGAACCAAAACGCCCATACTGGATTATTATCATGATCACAAAAAAATACGCATCGTGGGCGGATTTTATCATCTTAAAACGGGCAGAGTCGAGCTCATCGCCTGAATAGGGTCATGATGGTCGATTTCTAGGGGGAATGTTTCAACGCTTGAGGGATAGCTGCTTTCAAGTAATAAATCATCGACCACAGCGTCAAGATTGCAGCCAGGTAAATAAGCCAGGTTCCTATTACCTGAGAATCAAACTGTTCGCCGATTTTTTCGTGATAGAGCAATAGCGGAATCGCAACCATTTGCGAAGCTGTTTTTATTTTTCCAAGGAAGGAAACGGCTACGCTTTTGGCCTTACCGATATGTGCCATCCATTCACGTAAGGCTGAGACGGTAATTTCACGACCAATGATGATCAGTGCAATCGGCGCATCCAGTCTTTCCAGATGCACCAGCACAATCAAGGCGGCTGCGACCATTAATTTATCTGCGACAGGATCAAGAAAAGCGCCAAAGGCTGACATCTGATTAAGGGTGCGGGCAAGGTAGCCATCCAGCCAGTCAGTGATGGCTGCCCCGCTAAAAATGATGGTAGCAATCAGATTCTGGCCAAACGGCGATAACCAGGTCGGGGGCAAATAAAAAGTCCCGACAAATAAAGGAATAGCGAGTATCCGCAGCCATGTCAGCAGATTAGGAAGATTCATTGGCATAAATATAAAAATATCAGTTCTGTTGTTTAATATGCAGCAGCCACTTCACTACGCTTATTTTATGGGCAAGCTCAATGGAGTTCCCGGTAAATCTTCTCTGCCAGCGCCCGGCTGATGCCCTCCGTCTGTTGCAACTCTTCAACGCTTGCAGTCAGTACGCCTTTTAGTCCCCCGAACCGCCCCAGCAAGCTCTGGCGTCGTTTTGCACCAATACCAGAAATCTGTTCCAGACTTGAGACAGTGCGTGATTTATTACGTCTGGCACGATGCCCCTGAATGGCAAAGCGATGTGCTTCATCGCGAATCTGCTGAATCAGATGGAAACCAGCATGATCTGCCGGTAATTTTAACGGCTTTTCAGTCGATGGAAAAATCAATTGCTCCAAACCGGGTTTACGTCCCTCCCCTTTAGCTACGCCAAGAAAGGGTATGTCATTGAGTCCCAGCTCAATCAATACTTCCTGCGCCACACTTACCTGCCCCTTTCCACCATCGATCAGAATCAGATCCGGTAGCTTGCCCTCCTCCTCAGCCATTTTTGCATAGCGCCGTAGAAGCACCTGCCGCATCGCTCCATAATCATCACCAGGCATGATGTCAGCGATATTGTAACGGCGATACTCATTATTGCGTAGAGAGAAATTGTCATAAACCACACAGGAAGCCACCGTTGCTTCACCCATGGTATGACTGATATCGAAACACTCGATACGGGCAAGGCTCGGCAAATTCAAGGCAAGCTGTAAAGCTTGCAAGCGTTCTTCCTGACTAGCTTGCCTTTGCAGCCTCTGCTGCAGCGCTAACCGGGCATTCTCAGTCGCCATCTTCAGCCATACACGCCGCTCACCGACAGGGTTGAGCACGATCGCTATCTTACGGCCCGCCTGTTCCGTCAGCAAGGGTTGCAGAATATCCAGGTGGATTTTCTCACCGATTACAATCAATGGCGGGACAGGCCGATTGAGATAGTGCTGTGTAATGAATGCTTCCAGAACATCTGATAACTCATAACCCTGCACATTTTGCGGGAAAAAGCTCTTATCGCCCAAATGCCGCCCCCCTCTGATCATGACCAGATTGACGCAAACCCGCTCAACACCATCATGCAGGGAAGTGCAGGCGATGACATCCGCATCCAGCGCCCTGCCACTATCCACGAATTGTTTTTCCTGTATTTTCCGCAGCGCCTGCATCTGATCGCGGAAAATTGCAGCTTGCTCGTATTCCGTACGATCGGAAGCGATCTGCATTTTTTCAGCGATATCTTTCAGTACCTCATTTTGCTTGCCTTGTAGAAAAAGCGAGGCGCTTTTGACGTCTTCACAATAATCCTCTGGTGAAATAAGGTTGACGCAAGGTCCGCTACAACGCTTGATCTGATAAAGCAGGCAAGGTCGAGTACGGTGATTGAACACGCTATCTTCGCAGGTGCGCAAGCGAAACACTTTCTGCAAAAGATGAACGCTTTCTCTGACAACCCCCGCATTGGGAAAAGGGCCGAAATACTGATGCTGATTATCCAGCGCGCCCCGATAAAAGGCCAATCGGGGGTAAGCATGCTGACTCAGCATTAAATAGGGATAAGACTTGTCATCCCTGAATAAGATATTGTAGCGAGGCGCCAGGCTCTTGATCAGATTGTTCTCAAGCAACAAGGCTTCCGACTCCGAACGCGTCACGGTCGTTTCGATTCCCGTAATGTGCGAAACCATGAGCTGGATACGCGGACTCAGATTGGATTTCTGAAAATAAGACGACACCCGTTTCTTAAGATCAATCGCCTTACCGACATAAATAACTTCCCCGGCTGCGTTCAGCATACGGTACACGCCCGGCAGAGCGGGCAAAGTCGATGAGAAGACCTTGCCGTCAAATGCTGTTACTGACAAAACGCTTACTTCCTGTTATTCATCATCACCGAGCAAAGTTCCGCCAATCGCCCAGTTTTCATGGGACATTTCATCAAAAGAAATATAGGTATAAGACTTGGGTTTATTGCCTACACGTTCCAGAGTATCGGTAATTTCCTCGGCAATCTGCTTTTTCTGTTCCCGGCTCCATGTGCCGGCAATACGGATATTGACATAGGGCATCTAATTCTCTCCTAAAAAATTGATCAGGTTGGTAATGCCAGATCTGCACACACCCTGGCAATGACTTGCTCGAACATTTCTGCTGTCAAGCGTTTGGTTTGTGTATTGTAACGACTACAGTGATAGCTGTCATAGAGTCTCAATCCATTGGGCAGACTGTGTACAGTCCCATGGCTGAAAGGAAAATCTTTTATTTTATATCCTTGCGCCATCAATCCGGCCTGATGAGCCACATTACCCAAAGCCAGGATACTCTGTCCGCCATGCGCTGCAAACTCGGCCATTTCAGCCGACAAATAGGTATTACATTGCCGTATCTCGCTGGGTTGCGGCTTGTTTGCAGGTGGCAAGCACTTGACAGCATTGGTAATACGGCAATTGAGCAAACGTAAATCATCATCCACTGAAATCGACTCGCGATGACTGGCCAAGCCAAACTTATAAAGCGTTTGGTAAAGCAGGATACCGGCAAAATCACCGGTAAAAGGCCTGCCCGTACGGTTTGCACCATGCATGCCTGGGGCGAGGCCGATGATCAGCAGCTTAGGGGATAAATCACCGAATGCCGGTACCGGTCTGGCATGGTAGTCTGGATATTGGATTCTGACAGTATCCAGAAATTCAGCCAGGCGAGCACATTGTCGGCACTTCTCAAGAAAGGAAACGGATATGGAATTACAGATTCTTTGATGTAGAATGGTCATTTTTATATGAAAAAAAGCAATGGCAAAAGTTCTCGCAACTGAAATTCGTGTTGGTCACTTGATCGAATGGGATAAACGGATCTGGCGTGTACTGAAATGTTACCATGTTCATGTCGGCGGTCGTGGCGGTGCCTTTATGCAGGTTGAAATGAAGGATATCGAGGCCGGTACCAAAACCAATCAGCGCATTCGCACTGAAGATAAGGTCGAATGTGCCATTATCGAACCACGGGAAATGACCTTTCTTTATCAGGAAGGGGACGACTACATTTTCATGGACAAGCAAACCTACGAACAAATGAGTTTGTCGCAAGATTTCCTTGAGGGACAAAGCGAATATCTGCTTCCCAATACCGATGTGCTGGTTAACTTCCATCATGATCGTCCGATTGGAGTCCAGCTCCCTCCCAGTGTCATACTCACCATTGTGGATACCGAACCGATTCTCAAAGGGGCAACGGCTACCAGTTCCTATAAGCCTGCAACCACGGAAACCGGATTGGTCGTCATGGTACCCGCTTTTGTATTGCGGGGTGAGAAGATTAAAATCAATACTGATAATGGCGAATATATCGAGCGTGTCTGAAACGATTTAATAAACTGGAACATTAAGTTATCTGGATTGACATGAACAATTGGAGATTAAATTCGACCGATATTGAATTGCCACCCTTTATAAATGGCGATCGATTATCCGACCCAATCTCCTGCTAACTTCCCGGTCCACTTTTATGGTGTACGTTGGCTATTTATTACGCTCCTTGCTGTCTTATGCGTGCTTAGTCCTGTCGTTATCGCAGCTCAATCCAATCAAAACTCAGAAAGCGAATCAGAGTCGGCTGCCGTAATCGAACTCTCTGCTCCCAAGTCTGTCAGGAAGCTCATAAAAAAGCACATCCCCCTTCCAGAGGAACCCTTCGCCCATGATATTGCTCGAGCAGCGTTTGTTCGCAAGATAAGGCAGGAGATCAAAGAACTGCTAGCAACTGAAGGTTATTTCACCCCTACTGTTACACTGGAAGATCATTTAACCGCAGAAAAACCTATTCTCAAAGTAGTCCCCGGACCGCGCACCCGAGTGACTGAAGTCACGATTGAATTTCAGGGTGATCTGGCAGTGGAGACACCTGAGCATCACCAGCGAATTGAGCAGTTACGTGCTAGCTGGACATTAGTGCCGCGTAAATTTTTTCGCAGTTCTGCCTGGGAAGAAGCCAAGGCAGCCTTATTATCCAGCGTAGCCGAGCGTGAGTATGCTGCTGCCCAAATTATCAGCAGCCAGGCCGAAGTTGATCCAGCGACAGCAAGTGCAAAATTGCACATGGTGATCGATTCCGGGCCAGTATTCTACTTCGGTGACTTACAAATTACCGGACTGGAAAGATACGATCAAGGCCTGATAAGCAACTACGCTCCCTTCAAGAAGGGCGATCCTTATCGCCGAAATCAACTGCTTGCTTTTCAGGCTACGTTACAGAATATTCCTCAACTTAGCTCAGCTTCAGTCAGTATTCGTCCCGATATTGCGTCTCACCAGGCCGTTCCGGTAGAAGTTATCCTGACTGAGGCGCGTTCTCGGCGGATCGCCGTAGGCGCTGGCTATAGCACCAATACTGGCGCCCGCGGAGAAATCAATTACCGTAATTACAATTTCCTGAACCGAGCATTGAATATGAGCAGCCTGCTCCGGTATGAGCAAAAGCGCCAGATTTTTTCGGCAAAAATAGACACGGTTCCGGACGAAAATAATTATCTTTATAGTCTGGGAGCAAGAATCGAGCGGACCGACATCGAGGATTTAAGAACATTTAATCAAAGAGTCAGCCTCACCCGAGACCGGACTATGGAGAAAATGCGAACACAGCTCGGTATCGCTTGGCAAAGGGAAGAAAGACAGCCGGTAGGTGCACCCGATACTACAACCTATGCATTAGCGCTTGACACATGGTGGCGTTATCATAATGTAGATAACCCTCTACATGCCAGACGTGGCCATATTACAGAAATGCGCATTGGCGGTGGCAGCCAATATCTGCTTTCAAAACGGGATTTTGTGCGCACGTACGCGCGACATCAGCACTGGTGGCCAATTGGAGCGCGCGACGTACTGTTTCTACGTGCTGAAGTGGGTTATACCCTGGCTTCATCACGTGACGGTATTCCTCAGGAATATTTATTTCGTGCGGGCGGCATTCAATCAGTACGGGGATATGATTTTCTAAGCTTGGGGGTACGTGAAGGCGATGCCATTGTGGGTGGACGCATACTGGGCACGGGGACACTCGAATATGTACGCTGGTTTACTGAGAATTGGGGCACCGCTTTGTTCGCGGATGTGGGTGATGCGGCAGATTCCTGGCGGTCTTTCAACCCATCACTCGGCTATGGTAGCGGTATCCGCTGGCGCAGTCCCGCTGGCCCGCTGGCGCTCGATTTAGCCAGACGACATGACACCGGTACGCTGCGGGTACATTTCTCGATTGCGGTAGCTTTCTAGTTAATTGAAAAAATGCAGAATAATGATGCCAATCCGAAACCAAGGAAAAATAGCAAAAAATCCTGGTTATTCATTTTTTTTCTCTTGTTGATGCTTACCCTGACAGCAAGCAGCATTTGGGTAACCATCAGCACCACTGGCCTAAGATTCCTGCTGTCTACGGTGTCCCACTTCAGTGGTGAGCGTATTATATTTGAGGACGTTAATGGCACATTACGCGCCTTGAGCATAAAAAAGATTAGCTATACCAGTGACGATTTGCGCTCCACCATTGACGACATCGAACTGCATTGGCAGCCTCAGTTATTATTCTCCAAGCAATTATCGATCGATATGCTGGCAGTCAAGGCGATTGAGTTGCAGTCTTCGCCATCCACAGAACCATCGGTTTTGCCGGAAAGTTTGCGGCTGCCCCTCTCAATAGCCATCCAGAAGCTGGGAATTGGCGTTTTGCAGATATTGACCATCGGAAAAGAGACACCGGATTTGACGGTCACAAATATAGCAGCAAGCGTCGAAAGTGATGCTCACCGCCATCTCCTGCAGAAAATTTCGCTTGATCTGGAACTTGGAAAACTGACTGGGTCAGTTCAGCTGAGCCCAGATCGGCCTTTTAATCTGAATGCCCAGATTACGCTCGATAATCAGCAACACGCTGCCAATAGCGATATACCTGAAGCCTCTGTCTCAATCAATCTGATCGGCAACCTGGAAGAAATCGATGGAACCCTCACCGGAATGAGTGCAGGTGCTCAAGGTAAGGGAGAATTTGTAGTGCGCCCGTTTGCAACCATGCCGCTTGCCAAGCTTCAGCTATCGCTAGACAAACTGAATCCTCAAGCCTTTTTGGTTGATATGCCCAAAGCCAATCTGTCCATTGATGCCCATTTGCTTGAGAACACTGCCGGAAAGCTGCAGGGAGGCATGATCATCAAAAATGGCCTTCCACTACCACTTGATCAGGATGGCCTGCCTGTGATGGAAGTACGTGCGCAGCCTTCCATTTCGATGGAGGAAATCCAGCTTGACGGTATACTGCTGAAATTAGCCGATAATGCCAGTATTACTGGTCATTGCGCCTGGCAAATAGCTCAAGCGACAGGATCTGCGGATCTCAAAGTCAATCAGCTTAATCCAGCCGCACTGGATACACGACTGAAAGCTGCAAAAATCAATGGCTCTCTCAAACTCATAGGTGATATCACAACGCAGCAAGGGATGATCTCTCTCCGCGACAAGGCGTTATCCCTTGAAGCGAGTCTAACTCGCACAGAAGCTGCCATCAGTCTGGAAAAATTCACGCTGCGCCATGATACCTCTACGCTGACCGGGCGAGGTCAACTGAGTCTGAAAGAATCTCAATCTTTTCATTTTGAAGGTATGCTCGGTCAGTTCAATTTGGCTGCGTTCATGCAGGCGCCGTCCTCAAATTTGAACGCAACGCTCGAATTTTCGGGAAAACTCGCCCCACAAATCAGTGGCGTCGCGAGTTTCACCGTGACAAAGAGCCAGTTCGCCCAGCAATCAATCATAGGTAAAGGCCAACTAGCGTTTGATGATACCAAGCGAATCAAAAGCGAAGTCAACTTACAAATTGGCAGCAATCAACTCAGTACTCAAGGTACTTTTGGTAACAAAGGGGATCGGTTATTACTGAATATTGCCGCACCCGCACTGGCACAGTTGGGATTAGTAGATCTGGGAGGCGATCTCAATGCACAGATAACGCTGGCCGATACCTTAGATTCGCCCCGGTTACTCATTGAAAGCAGCGCGAAGCGCTTGATGATTAGCAACCATCACCTATCGAATTTTACCATTACAGGAAATCTGCACGAAACAGCCGTGGCACTCGATATCAAAGCTGCAAACTATCGTCTGGATACCGAAGATTATCTGAAAAGCTTAACCATCACATTGGCCGGCAATAAGGCCCGGCATACGCTAAGCATAGAAACGGATTTGCCAAAAGATTCACATCTTGCATTTCAGGCTACAGGAAAACTCGCTCTTCCTACAGAAAATCCACAGCATTTTCAATGGAATGGCGAGCTGGAAAAATTATCAGCTACTGGCTTCCTGCCCTTTCACTTCTTAAACCAGCCCACACTCAGCATCAGTCAAAAACGTATTGCCTTGGGGCCGGCCAGAATTTCTGTTGCTGAAGGTGAAATCAACATACTCGACACCCATTGGACCCCACAGCAATGGTCAACCCGTGGAACATTAGCGGGTATTACCCTGAAATCAGAAAATGTACTGCCTCAAAGCGCTCAAGCACTGCAAATGGGAGGTGAATGGGATATCACTGCCGGCAAGCAGTTGAGGGGCCATCTACGCATCGCTCGTGAAAGGGGCGACTGGGCATTCTTGCTCGAAGACTCTCCCCTCCAACTGGGCTTGCAGCAATTTCAATTCGATGCGCGTGCCCAGGATGGTAGCTTGTCAGCAGGTTTGGTAATTCATGGTGAACGAATTGGGGAAACAGTGGCAAACGGAATTATCCCCTTAGTCTATAAAGATGGGGTCTGGCAAATAGCTCATGACCTGCCGCTGAGTGGCAAAATAAACGTCAATGTTGCAGATTTATCCTGGATTGGGCCAATGGTAAACAGTAACCTGAAAAGTAATGGTCGATTTTCCAGCCAAGCCAATATAGCCGGCACGTTTAATTACCCCCGCTTAGACGGCACTATCCTTGGAGAAGAACTGGCGATTGCCCTGCTGGATCAAGGTATGCATCTGCAACAAGGAAGCCTCAAAGCCCATTTCAATCAAACCTCATTGCAAATCAGCACCCTCACTTTCATTGCCCCCCATCAATCTCCACCCAGCGATCCCATCTTATCCAAAATAGAACTGCCTAAAGAGTCAGGACAACTTACAGTAACGGGTGTCATCGATTATCAAGACCAACGCAGTCATTTAGCAATTGAAATAGATCACCTCCCCTTGGCGCAGCAGTCTGATCGGTGGATTGTTGCTTCTGGAAATGGCCAGGTGAGCTTAAACAAGCAACAACTCACGATCAATGGCAGATTGACGACAGATGTCGGTTTTCTATTACAACCTGAAGCTGGGCAGCCACAATTATCCGATGATGTGGTCATCATTGGGCAGTCTGCTCCCCCTGCTAACTCCCAGAAGCTTCTAGTAAATCTGGACGCCACATTGGATTTGGGGGAGCATTTCTATTTGCGCGCGTCTGGATTAGAAGGCCGGTTAGCCGGGCAATTGCATTTAAGCAGCAAACCTGGACGAGCACTGCATGCAATCGGAACGATTGCTGCTCGCGATACGCTCTTTAATGCATATGGTCAACGCTTAACAGTGCAACGCGGTATCGTCAGCTTTGATGGCCCGCTCGACGATCCAGCACTGAACGTACTGGCAGTCCGCAAGGATTTACCCGTGAATGCAGATGCTAGCGCCTATTATGATCGGCGCTTGGGCGCAGGCAGCATCGCCAGCTCTGATAGCCCCGGGCTCAACGCACTGGCAGCCCGCAAGGATCTGGCTGTGGAAGCAGGTGTTCAAGTTACGGGTACGGTACGCCATCCGATTATTAAGTTGGTATCCACCCCCAATGTCCCCGATTCTGAAAAGCTATCCTGGATCATATTGGGACGTGCGCCTGATGCCAGCGGCATGGATACTTCACTGCTGATCGCTGCTGCCAGCTCTATTCTAGGCGGGCAATCCGGCGGTGGTGTGATGGATCAGATCAGTCAAGCGCTGGGTGTCGACGAATTTTCGATTAGACAGCAGCAGACAACTGGGAGTACAACCGACAGTGCATTAAGCAGCCAGATCGGTATTGTCGGTAAGCGTCTTACTTCGCGTGCCTATCTAAGTTATGAGCGAGGACTCACCACGGCAGCTGCGGGTATCACTAAACTCACCTACAGCCTGACACGAAATATTACTGTAGTGACTCGCGCAGGTGACGATAATGCAATCGATCTGTACTATACCTTTCAGTATGATTAAGAGTTTGTGGAAAAATCTGTTACGCATCTCGATAGCTACCTATAGCACAACCAGGAAAAAGGATGAGGTTATTCGCACCTTGAGGTGCCCATCAATACAAGCCACCGGCTTTGCCGGCGATATTTGGCTTCTTTGTTAATCTGATAGCCAGACTGGTGGCTTACACCTTCCACCAGAAAAACTTTTCCTTAATATTACAGCAGATTCCCTCAAGCTCTTCCGCCATGGAGTTGTGATTCCTATGTCGAACGCACGTTAAATAATTAAAAGAAAGAGTGCAACACAGCTTGCTTACAGATTTGTTTTCAATCTATCTGCATCTCTTCCTTCCAAGTTGGTGTATCCATTTGCAGATGACGCTACTTCAACATGCGGTAGCAATCCGATAATGGATATGCCCAAGCGCTTTCTCCACCTGATCAACCAGAATCAGGCAAAGCTCCCCAGCTTGCAGATTGGTTAGTGCCGTATCAATCGCCTTAAACTCACCGTGTATTTCACTCACTTTGCGCACACGCTTGGCATTTTCCAGACCTTCGCGCAATAGCCCCAGAACTTCACCATCAGCACGGCCACGCTGGCATTTGTCCTGATAGAGAACAACCTCGTCAAACACATCACCCAGAATCTGGGTTTGCAGACGAATATCTTCATCACGACGATCGCCTGCAGCACTGATTACGACTGTCCGTCTTTTTGCTGGTATATTATCAATCGCACACACCAGTGCTTCCATCGCATCTGGGTTATGTCCATAGTCAGCAATCAACGTAGCATCACGATAATTAAACAGGTTAAATCGGCCGGGTGCAGTTTGCGCATCACTAATGAAGCTCGCTAAGCCAGCACGAATAACTGTCCAATCCAGTCCCAGCGCCCACCCCACGCTTACGGCAGCCATCACATTCTCAGCCTGGAAGCTGATAATTCCATTTTTCGTTAGCGGAATTTCGCTCAGCGGAATTCGCTGTTCAATCCCTGCTCCTGATGCCACAATGGAGTGGCCATCAAGATAAACAACTCGCTTGCGTTGCGCACGTTGTGTCAGCACTACTGGATTGTGACTATTTCTGGAGAAAAATATAACTGAACCCGGGCAATAATCAGCCATCCTGACAACCAAAGGATCATCCGCATTAAGGACCGCAACACCACTCTTCGGTGTGACATTCTCAACAACTACTCGCTTAACGACAGCCAACTCATCGGTCGTGTTAATATTTGCCAGACCGAGATGATCTCCCCGGCCAATATTAGTTACCACGGCAACTTGGCAGTGATCAAAACCCAATCCTTCACGCAACATACCGCCTCGTGCCGTCTCTAGCACAGCAACATCGACATCGGGGTGAAAAAGAACATTTTTAGCGCTTCTCGGACCACTGCAATCACCGGTATCGATACATTGGCCATCGACAAAAACACCATCAGTACATGTCATACCAACTCGCATCTGGTTATTTTCAAAAATATTGGCAATCAGGCGCACCGTCGTTGTTTTACCGTTGGTGCCGGTTACCGCAACCACCGGAATACGCGCATCCTCACCTTGTGCAAATATGTTATCAATAATTGCTTCTCCTACCGCACGTCCCTTACCGTATGAAGGTTGCAAGTGCATACGCAGACCAGGCGCTGCGTTGACTTCAATGACTGCACCGCCTTGTTCCTCCAGTGGACGCGTAACGCTATCGCAGATCACATCAATCCCGCAGATATCAAGACCTGTCATCTGTGCTGCAGCAATCATGTTTGCTGCAATTTCCGGATGAACATCATCCGTTACATCCGTTGCCATACCCCCTGTGGACAGGTTGGCATTATTGCGCAAAACAACACGCATGCCTTTAGCTGGAATAGATTCTGCCGTCAGTCCCTGAATAGCAAGATGAGCCAGCGAAATCTCATCCAGGTGAATTTTGGTCAGTAAGTTTGCATGGCCTTCACTGCGCCGCGGATCACAATTGATTTGCTCCACCAATTGAGAAATATTATGGATACCATCACCCACAACCTGAGGTGGATCACGCCTCGCTGCCGCCACCAGCTTGTTGCCGACGACTAACATACGATAGTCATGCCCGGTTACATAGCGTTCAACCAGCACATTGTCACTAATTTCAGCCGCTGCCAGATAAGCCACTTTTATCTGATTATAATCAATGAGATTAGCTGTTACTCCTTTACCTTGATTACCATCCTGCGGCTTTACCACCACAGGCATCCCAATCTCACAGGCAGCAGCCCACGCGTCCTCAGCATCGCTGACTGACCGCCCCATTGGAACAGGAATTCCCGCAGCATGTAGCAGTCCTTTGGTCAGTTCCTTATCTTGCACAATGGATTCAGCGACTGCGCTGGTTAAATCGCTTTCAGAGGCCTGGATGCGCCGTTGCCGGCTGCCCCAGCCAAATTGCACCAGACTTCCGTCAGTCAGGCGGCGGTATGGAATTCCTCGCATAACCGCAGCCTGTACAATAGCACCGGTGCTTGGTCCAAGGCGGATATCCTCATAAAGCTCTCGCAAGCGGTGTAGTGCATTGGCGAGATCAAAGGGTGTATCTTCTATGACGGCGTAACATAGATCCAGAGAAAGTTCGAAAGCAAGTCGCCCCACTGCCTCTTCACTGTATTCGACAATGATCCGGAAAGTGTCTGCCTCCGATGTTCTCGCAGTATGACTGAAAATAACCGGACAACCTGCCTGTACTTGCAAGCCGAGTGTGGCAAATTCTAATACATGTGCCACAGTAGCTATTTCATAGTGCCCAGGGGGCTGGAGTAGTGCAATTTCTGGAAAGCGTTCATACAGGCGCGTTCTGAAACCTGGTATCCTGTCAATGGTATGTTTGCTCTCGCTAAAAACAACCGTTGCTTCAATAGAGGTATGTTTACTCCACAAATTAGGACCACGCAATGCACGGATTTGTAATACTTTCATATTAAATTTCCTTGAGTTCTTGCTCTTTTTGAGAATTTTGATTTTCAGGTTTGTTTTTTTCTTGACCGAGACCAGATGTTTCAATGCCTAGCCGAATGAGATCAGGTGCAATACCAAGCACCCAGGCAGCCCCTACTGCAGCTAATACATGCTCGACTTCTCTTACTGCCCGATCACCAACAGCAGGCTGCATATCAGCCAGTTTAATCAATGGCATCTCATCAGCTCCATTAGCCAGCACGATTCTCCCATTACGGACAATGACAGCTCGCTTGCCTTGGGTGGGACCTGTTCCTCGTTGACGATGCTCGTTGATAACCGGCAGCTCGGGATCACAGCTAAAGTAAATCACTTCACCGTGACATAATTCCGACATCTCAATCAGCATGGATTCTCCCGCATTGAGAACTGCCGCACCTGTCGGCAGGATCACATCTTTTAAAATATCGTCTACTGCAGCTGCAGTCGGTGTTACGACATCAACTTGGGTACGCAGCACTGTAAAAACTTGTTTGGGTGTTTCAATTCCATGGCGACCATAATACAAAACAGGGTCAACATTAGTGACAACACCCACCTGACAACTATCGTAGGCCAACCCCTCCTGGAGGAGGGTATCGAAACCATTCTCAAAAACCGCTGCTTCAACCGTACGATTCATCAATGTGCGATTGGCTGCTTCCCACTTAGCACTATCGCTTTTATCAATTTGCTTATGATCGAGATAGAGCCCACTGCTACACGCCAATCCTGTACGCTTGCCTGAAAGTGTAAGTAATCGGGCAACGAGATGCGCAACCGTAGTTTTGCCATAACTACCGGTAATCCCTACGATGGGAATGCGACCATGACTTTGATCTGGAAACAAGTGGTCCACAATCGCCTGACCAACGGGTCGAGGTTTTCCAACAGCGGGCTTAATATGCATCAGCAAACTAGGACCTGCATTGACTTCGACGATTGCACCGCCTTGCTCAGTAAGAGGGCGTGAGACATCACTGACCACAAGATCGATACCGGCAATATCCAGACCTATAATGCGTGCAGCCAAAGCCGCCGTTTTAGCAATGCTTGGATGAACATCATCCGTTACATCAAATGCATGATTGCCATTACGTTGAATCAGCACTTTGATGCCAACCGGCACAATAGAGTCACTGGTATAGCCTTGATGGGCAATTTCCATCTGCGCTGCGCTATCCAGACGAATCATATTAAGTGGATGATCTTCAGTGGTTCCTCTGCGTGGATCAGAGTTAATCTGATTATCAATCAACTCGGCTATAGTAGAAACACCATCTCCAATTACAGACACCGAATCCCCTCGCGTCGCGGCTACAAGTTGCCCACCCACTATGAGCACACGGTGTTCAGTGCCAGGAATGTATTGCTCAACCAATACGCCATTTCCTTCTTGCAAGGCGATAGAATAAGCTGATTCGATTTCCTCACGTTTGCTTAGCTCGATAAACACCCCCCGTCCATGGTTTCCATCACACGGCTTAACAACCACAGGTAGGCCAATTTCCTTAGCAGCTTGCCATGCATCTTCTGGACTGGTGACGATACGTCCTTCTGGAACGGGCACACCGCAGGAATGGAGCAGTGTTTTAGTCAGATCCTTGTCACGCGAAATATTTTCAGCAATGGCGGGGGTTCGATCTGTCTCAGCAGTCCAAATATGTCGGCTGTGAGCGCCATGCCCTAGCTGAACGAGGTTTCCTTTGGAAAGTAACCGAATAACTGGAATATTGCGGGCTATTGCTGCATCCACAATGCATGCAGTTGAAGGGCCGAGCCACAATGAATCGACCATGTCACGCAAACGCTCGATAGCGCCTTTAACATCGTAGGGTTTTTGCTCAGGATCAAATCCCATTGCCGCTAGCACAAGCTCGCGAGCTGAAAATAAAGCACTTCGGGTAATCTCGGCATGCCACGCACTTACGACCACTTTATAGACACCGCGCACTGAGGTTTCACGTGCTCTGCCGAAGCCACCACGCATCCCTGCCAGGTTTTGCAGTTCCAGTGTCACATGCTCAAGAATATGGCAAGGCCAAGTGCCTTCCTTAACGCGACGCAGAAAGCCACCACGCTCTTCATAGCTGCAGCGATGCTCAATCAGTGTGGGTAACCAGGAAGATAAGCGCTCATAAAAACCAGGAATGATATCTGATGGAAAATCTTCAAGTTCACCGATATCAACAATTGCTTCAAGTGCCGGGTAGTAAGTCCAAATATTTGGGCCATTCAAGTGGCGGATTTCAAGAAATTTAAGGTCTTTTTTACCATTATTATCAGAGTTGGATTTATTTGACATAAATTGAAAGCTTTGAAAGCTGGATAAGTAACATTTTAATTAACGCAGCAGCCATCAATCGGTTTACATCACAATAAACAATTTTTGAAATGCTTCAGAGGAAACGATCCAGCAGCTTGCAGCTATGACGATCGAGCATCAGACGATCGTGAATCAGGAAATGAATACCGTGACTATCAGTGATCAACAGAGCTGTAAGTGACAAACGGCGAATATCTTCCTCGCCCTTGAGCACGAAGGTGGTATCGCCCCGATCAGTTTTGACCCACCAGGTACTTGGCGTGACAAAACTTGAAACTTTATCAATGCGCTTGATCTCTGGCATAAATTCACGGCTGGCTAACTCCGCCTCGATCAGAATACGAAATTCTTCAGGTAAATCATCCAGGCATTCGATCCAGGCTAGTTCATGGCCATGTACGTTGATTAGCGCGATTCCCTGCTCAGGTGCAGTCATCGGAAATGCTCGGATGGGTACGATGCCTGTGTGCACCCGATGATCTTTGTCTACAAAAACTAAGCGTCCAAAAGTATTTCGACTTAGCTGATAATCAGGCTGGCTCATGCACGGTCTCCTTTGGAACCGGATTTAGGATCTAATTCGACTAAATGATCCTCAGTATCAACATTGCGCGACTGAGATTGGTAAAGATGATAATAATATCCTTCGCGCGCCATGAGTTCAGCATGATTACCCACCTCAATCACTTTTCCTCGATCGAGTACAATCAATCTGTTAGCTTCGCGCAGAGTAGACAAGCGGTGTGCGATAGCGATCGTTGTCCGGCCATGGACAAGATTGTTGAGCGCTTCTTGAATCTCTTTTTCAGTTTTAGTATCGACAGAAGATGTCGCTTCGTCGAGTATCAGGATACGCGGATCAATCAGCAATGCACGGGCAATCGAGATACGCTGCCGTTCGCCACCCGAAAGCGCTTGCCCGCGTTCGCCCACCAGAGAGTCGTAACCATGGGGCAATCGCAGGATAAATTCATGAGCGTAGGCAGCGCGTGCTGCCGCAATGATCTCCTTGCGCGTTGCATCGGGTTTGCCATAGGCGATATTTTCTGCGATCGTGCCAAAGAAAAGAAATGGTTCCTGGAGTACCAGACCGATATGTTTGCGATACTCGGCTATGGGTAGTGAACGAATATCTACTCCGTCGATTAGAATTGCACCTTCGGTTACATCGTAAAAACGACAGATCAAATTGATGAGCGTGCTCTTACCCGAACCACTATGTCCAACCAAACCGATCATCTCTCCCGGCTCAATTACTAAGTTGATATCCCGCGTTACACTACGCGTTCCGTACCGGAACCCTACATTACGTAATTCAATACGACCTGTAATCGTAGGTAACTGAACGGGCTTGACTGGCTCTGGCACACTGGAAACATGATCAAGAATATCAAAAATACGTTTGGTCCCTGCAGCAGCCTTCTGCGTCACAGAAACGATCCGGCTCATTGAGTCCAGTCTTAGATAAAAACGACCAATATAGGCCAGGAAAGCAGTCAGCACGCCGACTGAAATCTGATCCTGCGATACCTGCCAAATACCAAATATCCATACCACAAGCAACCCGATTTCAGTCAATAACGTAACGGTCGGTGTAAACAACGCCCAGACCTTGTTGACCCGATCATTAATTTCCAGATTACGTTGATTAGCTGCACGAAAGCGCGCCACTTCCCGGTCCTCTTGCGCGAAAGCTTTAACCACACGAATCCCGGGAATGGTATCGGCAAGCACATTGTTAACCTCTGCCCAGACACGATCAACTTTTTCAAAACCAGTACGTAATTTATCGCGAACCAAGTGAATCAACCAGGCAATGATTGGTAATGGCAGAAGGGTAACCAGTGCCAGCGACGGATTGATCGAAACCAGAATGATGGCGGTCATGCTCATCATGATCACATCGGTTGCAAAATCAAGCAGGTGAAGCGAAATAAAAAGATTGATACGGTCTGTTTCTGCGCCAATACGCGCCATCAAATCGCCTGTTCGCTTACCGCCAAAATATTCCTGGGATAGCTTAACGAGATGCTCATAAGTGGTAGTTCGTAAATCTCTGCCAATACGCTCGGATACTTTTGCCAGCATATAAGTTCGTGACCAGCCCAATATCCAGGCAAGAAAAGCCGCAGCCAGCAGGCCGGAAAGGTAAATGGTGACGAGATCAACATTAATCGGTTTACCATTCTGATAGGGAATCAGCACGTTATCCATCAAAGGCATGGTCAGGTAGGGAGGTACAAGCGTTGCCGCAGTACTGCCCAGCATCAGCAGGAAACCAGTGAGCAAACGCCATTTATAAGGCTTGGCAAAGCGCCATAAACGAAATAAAGTCCAAGTGGAAGGGGGAATATAAGCTTCCTGCACACATATTGGGCACGTTTCCTGATCACTCCATAAAATTGCTGCGCAAGTCGGGCACTTAACCTGAAAGGGTCGTATTTGTGCTTCCCCCGTCAATTGGGAATTGAGTTGCTGGGTAAATTCCGTTATGAGACGATTCACTCCGCTATCCTTACCCAAGGTATAGCACCAATGAGCAAGTCGCGCATGAGCATCAGATAGCTCAAGGTTGCCTATACCGGCATGATCTCGGCATGTCAACATCAAGCCCTGTTGATAACTCCAGTCATGCCAGCTCTCTTCACCTGCCATTTTTGCCAATAACCGCCGATTGGTGGCTATCACGATTCCCGAGGAAAAACGAAGCTGTGTATCAAGATCAATCTCTAACCAAGCTAATATTGTTTCTTCACTTGCTAAATGCGCCTCGATTTGAGAGACCCAAAAAGGAGGGAGAGTAAGCATAGCGTCACTATGCACTGGATAAAAATTCTGCTGCATTTGCTCGGATCAATCAAGTTAAAAGGAAAAGTAAAACGATTTACATAAAATATTTATAGGTAGGACTTGTAGACCACTAACTCGCATGTATGCGCTCTTTTTGCTAGCTAATGGAATTCTGTTTAATTATCAGAAAAAAGTAGCAACATAAGGGGTATAACTTGATTATACAGATTACGGTTTGTCGTCATTCTCTGGTAACTCATCAGATTTACGCCATTTTTGCTTGACCTCCTGACGTTTGTCGGCCGGTAGTTTTTTAATTTTCTTGTATCTCTCTCGGGCTTGCTTACGCTGCTCGGATGTTAGCTCATTCCAGCTACGCATATGAGATTGTATACGTTGTTGTTCTTGAGGAGTCTTCTTTAAATAATGCTTGGTAATATTCAGCCATTTCTTTTTTTGTGCTGGCTCAATCTCATCCCAGTTCTGCTCAAGCGGTTGAAGAATTATCTTCTGATAGGGTTTGAGTTCCGACCACGAAGGCTGTCTCTGCTCAGAGAAAGCATCAATGGGATATGCAAAAAATAATAGTATCCAAAAAGTGACTACGAAGTAGAATCCAGCCATGCATCAAACTCATCATTAAGATAAACATCTATAGGCAACTCGTCAGCAAGTATCATCGTATCGATCGCGGCATTTTCATCGATTTCGTAGTTTATTTTCCAGTAAATACTTCCCAACACAATAAGTAATACAGCTACTGATAACAGCAATTTGTTAGCATGAGTGAAAAATCTACCATGTCCACCATGTGCAGAAATACCGGCACCGACATAAAGAATCCTCTCTGTTGATTGATAGTTTTCCAAGGCAGCTTTGCGCGCTGATTGCAATCGATATAGTGTATTCTGATCAATTTCACCTAAACTATGATTTAATAGTTTGGCTACCTCTCTTCCCATTCTATCTTCTTTATTCATAACTTGACTCCTTCTTTCTTCAGTATAGTAGCAAGTGTATGTACCGCACGGGAGCAATGTGTTTTCACACTCCCCTCCGAGCAACCCATAACCTTGGCGGTTTCACTTACATCCATTTCTTCCCAATAACGCAGTAGGAAGGCTTCTCGTTGACGCACAGGTAATGTTTCTAGTGCTTTTTCAATTAAATTGATTAACTGTGATTGTTCAAACTGGGTGTATGGATCGCCACCTGGACCAGAATCTTTTGATATCGGCAGAATTTCCAGTAAATCATAATCTTCATCTTCATCATGATTAGACGCAAAAGCCGAAAATAGCGTTATCCATATTGAGCGGGACTTTTGCCTCCGATAATAATCGCGAATAGTATTCTGCAGAATACGCTGAAAAAGAAGAGGCAGCTCTTTGGGCGATTTATCCGCATATTTCTCGGTGAGCTTCATCATTGAGTCCTGCACAATATCTAATGCAACGTGTTCATCATGCACTGCGAACAACGCCTGCTTGTATGCGCGCAGCTCAACCTCACTCAGAAAATCGGAAAACTCTTGTCGAGTAGCCAGAATGGTTTACCTTATAATATGAAAAGCTAAAATCATTTAGGTAGAGATGAATAAGCAGGTTAAATTATAGGTTTGTATTGAAATATGATATGGAATAGATAGCCATGACACACTTTAAGGCTTATTACAAATAGAGAAACACTGATGTATAAAAAAACGGGCTTATTTCATTTTTTAGTTAAGAGCAACTCACAATCACTTTAATAAGAAAGTAACCCTCTTTCATTTTCACATCTGTAAAGTCAATGCAAACTGTTCACTCAAGGATGCCTCTTATTGACGCGATCAAAGCAATCTCATGTTTGCTGATCGCGTCTCATCACTTAGTATTGTATGGTCCCATGTCGGATTTTGCATATCCATTGATTCCTGACTTGATTGACTGGCTTCGCGAGAATGGGCAAATCGCTGTCCAAGTCTTTTTTATCATAGCAGGATTTTTATCAGCCAGGAAACTCGCACCATACGGAATATCACTGGTTACTGACCCAATGTATGTTATCAAACAGCGCTATATTCGATTGGTCATTCCATATCTTGCCGCTCTCACATTAGCAATCGGATGTGCAGCATTGGCAAGAGCCTGGATGACTCATGATTTCATCCCCAATACACCCAGTTTTCTCCAGCTTCTAGCACATATATTTTTGCTGCATGATCTACTTAATCAAGAAGCTCTATCCGCGGGTGTTTGGTTTGTAGCAATTGATTTTCAACTATTCGTGCTCGTAGTTACTGCGTTATGGCTATCTAATCAAATAGAATATCGGTTTCCAAGGTTGAAATTAACTCATCTCATTTTGATTGCAAGCTTAACTGTAGTTTCTCTGTTTGTGTTCAACAGAAATAGTGACTGGGATGAAACTGCTTTTTATTTTTTTGGTTCATATGGCCTTGGTATCCTTGTTTATTGGGCTTCCCACAAACAATACCATCCCTTTTGGTTCACGCTATTAGGCACTCTGGTCATAGCAGCTTTACTGGTGGATTTTCGTTCTCGCATAGCAGTTGCAGGCGTCGTAATGCTCATATTGGGTTTAGCCAAGCAATATCAATTCTTGGAAAGTAGCATCATGCCGAATTTCCTGACTTATCTTGGACGTGCTTCTTATTCCATATTTCTCATACACTTTCCTTTATGTCTGATTATCAACGCCATATTCTTTCGCTTCTTACCATCTCAGCCTACTATCCATTTATTTGGACTGACTCTTGCATTAGGTGCCAGTATCATGGGTGGGATTTTGTTTTTCAGGTGGTTCGAAAACCGCCCAATTACAGATAAAATGCGCTTATGGTTGCCAATCGGATTTCTAACAAGCGGTCTCCTGGTAATACTGGCAAATAGTGCTGAATCAATATGACTGGTTGGTATGACGTCTCGATCCATATAAAATTAGCTACAAATAAGATTTAACTGATTTGTGATAAAAGACAAAAAATGGCATTCTTTGTTCTTCACCATCTATTTTCCTAATTCTCATATTGGGTCATAGCCCTCACTTTTCTATTACTTCCAAATATGAATAAGCACCATCAACAACCTTTTTTCAAAACAGAAGATTTCTGGGCCATCACCATCGGTAGCTTCTTACTCCTGCTGGCGTTAGCGATTTATTTCACGCTTCTTTCCGAAGATCTGAAACAAAAAATTACCGAGACCTCAGCAATCATTGAAAATGAAGCCACTAAACCAATCAAGACCGTCGCTTGGCACGAAGCTACAGCCGCGTTAGCCAAACTGAAAATTTCTAATGAGCCAATTGGAAAGTTTCTGAAAAACCTGACTACACTCCCCAACAAATGGACGAACAATCCTGTTGAAGCTTTTTACAAACCCGCTACTGAAACCGATATGACAGCAGAAAACAATGCAGTTTTTCTTGCTCGCCAACAGGCGCTTGCTGCTGAACAAGCAGCTCAAACTGTCAATTTTCAAATAGAAACACTCAATTTATCCGCCCAAACAGCCATTGAGAAATGGCAACAACTCTTGAGCGAAGCTGAGAAGAAAAAGGCAAAGCTGAAAGCAGGCGCTTTCTCCCTGCCACATATCATCCTCTTATTTGGGTTTTTGGCAGTGCTATTTGGGGTGGGGGCCAGAGTGCAGGGTATCGCTTTCAGGCCGTTTATCAAAGGTTTTGTGCTGATCTCTCTAATATCACTGGTTTCAGTATTTCTAGCAGCACAAAATGATTTCAAGGATTTTGGTATCGAATACGCCATATGGGCCATCCTGCTGGGTATCATTATCAGCAATACCATCGGTACACCAGGCTGGGCAGAGAGTGCATTACAAACAGAGTTTTTCATTAAAACCGGGTTGGTGCTGATGGGTGCAGAGTTGATGATCGGAAAAATTCTTGCTATCGGCCTGCCAGGTATTTTTGTTGCCTGGGTAGTTACACCTATCGTATTGGTAACAACTTACTGGTTTGGTCAGAATGTGCTAAAGATTGCTTCCAAATCTCTGAATATCACAATCAGTGCCGATATGAGTGTATGCGGCGTGTCTGCCGCCATTGCAACGGCAGCAGCCAGTAAAGCCACCCGCGAAGAACTCACCGTAGCGATTGGTCTGAGCATGATTTTCACAGCCATCATGATGGTAGCGATGCCTCTCTTCATCAAATTTGTCGGGATGCCGGAAGTGCTGGGTGGCGCCTGGATCGGTGGCACAGTCGATAGTTCTGGCGCGGTAGTAGCTGCTGGTGCAGCGCTGGGTGATAAAGCAATGTATGTAGCAACCACGATCAAGATGATTCAGAACATGCTGATAGGGTTGGTAGCCTTTTGTGTAGCCATCTATTTTGCAACCAAGGTAGAAAAGGATGCAGAAGCACCTAAGATTGGCATTGGGGAAATCTGGCATCGTTTTCCCAAATTTATTCTCGGCTTCGTTGGCGCAAGTGTTCTGTTTTCAATCCTTTACTCATCATTGGATAAACACACTGCCAATCTGGTGCTGGAAAATGGTATTCTGGGCGATTTCACCAAGAATCTACGGACATGGTTTTTTTGCCTGGCATTTGCCAGTATCGGGCTATCTACCAATTTCAAGACACTCAAACATCATTTCGTTGGTGGTAAACCCTTGATACTGTACGTCTGCGGGCAGTTGTTAAATCTGCTGTTGACCCTGGGCGTTGCTTATCTGATGTTCTATAAGGTATTTCCAGAGATTACGGCAATGATTTGATTCCCGCAGCTTGAGCTTATGATGTAAAAGAGAAGCTTAAAGCAATGAGTAATCTGGTCTGCGGTGATGTCAGTGATGTAAGTTGTAAGAAATCTCAGGGTTGTTTACAGAGAGGTTGCTTGAAATAATGTTGGAGTA
>CAZKPL010000042.1:0-22629 GCA_964554625.1 uncultured Nitrosomonas sp.
CAGAGCCGTCAGATTTACAGTCTGATCCCTTTGACCGCTCGGGAACCCCTCCAAATTAATCAAGCATTATGAATACATTACACCTCTAAGTCAATAAATACAATATTAATTGTTATTTTCAAGAATTATTTAATTCGGCGGATTCGAGTTTGAATAACTTTTATAAGGATTAATAAGAGGCAAGCCGGATAGTACCTGGGTTTCTTGAACGATCAAATAAAAGGAGCACAGATGAAGCGCTATCAGCAGCTCAACAGAAAGTAACGATACGGCTGATCTCATATAAAATGATTTAAAGCACATAGACGGCGAAGAGTTGCTCGATGGAATATTCTCCTTTCTTTCTGATTGTCTTGGCCTGAGCTCACTGTCATTATAGCAAGACACAAGCCGGGGCCCGATAAGCCGGATAGCATAGGAAAGATACTTGAGCAACTGGCGGATTATTTTTTACTTGAACCAACACGAAGCTGAACAGAGAACTCTTGCACGCTACGAACGAGACAATGGACAACCATCCCCGCAGCCTGAACGATAGTCAGAATCGATACAGTTGACTTGACGTAAGCGTGAAAGGTGGCAATCGTGTCTTGCCAAGAAAAGGTGAGTCTGAATATGATCTGATTCCCGCTAACCCAGTATCTCATCTTGGAATTCTCCAAGAGAGGATTTCTTATTCTGCCCCCAACTAATCCATAATCAAATTGGATTACACCAAAAGACCCCAGTAATTTAAAAAATTTCTTACTACTTCCCTAAACGAACTCATACAAATGAAAAACACCTAACTACGCTCTGACTAAGTGTTTGATTTAGCTGGTGGGTCTGGTAGGACTTGAACCTACGACCAAGGGATTATGAGTCCCCTGCTCTAACCAACTGAGCTACAGACCCATACGAATAACTGCTTTACCAAGCAAAACCATAATAAACAAAATTGCTTTCAATACTACACAAATAAGTACTAATTATATAGTTCCTGCGGTAGTTCTGATCATATTTATTTACTATAACTAGCCAATCTACAAATCAACGTATAGTATATATTAGTAATTTTATATATTTTATGAGATTAATTATAACTCATATATTACTTACATGAAATCAAGAGTTTCCTGTATCTAAAAAACTACGCAAGCGATCAGAACGAGCAGGATGGCGCAGTTTTCGCAATGCTTTTGCCTCAATTTGACGGATACGCTCACGAGTAACATCAAACTGCTTTCCCACTTCCTCTAAAGTGTGATCTGTATTCATTTCGATACCAAAACGCATACGCAAGACTTTTGCTTCTCTCGGAGTAAGAGAATCAAGTACATCCTTAGTAGCGTTGCGCAAACTAGCGTAAACCGCAGCATCTGCCGGCGCAATAGTTGATAAATCTTCAATAAAATCCCCAAGATGTGAATCCTCATCATCACCAATTGGTGTCTCCATGGAGATTGGCTCTTTTGAAATCTTAAGAATTTTCCTAATCTTCTCTTCAGGCATTTCCATTTTTTCAGCCAGGACAGCGGGCTCGGGCTCCTGCCCAGTTTCTTGCAGGATTTGACGCGAAATACGATTCATTTTATTAATTGTTTCTATCATATGAACCGGAATTCGAATTGTACGAGCTTGATCGGCTATAGAACGTGTTATTGCCTGGCGTATCCACCATGTCGCATAAGTAGAAAATTTGTAACCACGCCGATATTCAAATTTATCCACAGCTTTCATCAAGCCAATATTACCTTCTTGAATGAGGTCTAAAAATTGTAAGCCACGATTAGTGTATTTTTTAGCAATCGAAATTACCAATCGTAAATTAGCTTCTGTCATCTCACGTTTTGCACGCCGCGCTTTAGCCTCGCCAGTCGTCATTCGACGATTGATCTCTTTCAGCTCTTTAATAGGAATTTTAGCTTGCTCTTGCAAGGAAAGCAGATATTGCTGCTGCTCCATAATAGCAGGCATGAAATGCTTCAATGACTGACTGCAAGGCTTATTAGACTCAACTTCCAACTTAACCCAATCCAGGTTTGTTTCATTGCCAGGGAAAGCTTTGATAAAATAATTGCGTGGCATGCTTGCTTTAGAAACGCACAGATCCATGATCTTACGCTCACAACTACGAATTTCACTAACGAGATCGCGTTGCGTGTCACACAATTTCTCTACCATCTTGGCTGAGAACCGCATAGCCATAAGTTCGGATGAAATTTTTTCCTGCAGAGTTTTATATTTTTTATCTTCTCGCGCACCTTTTTTCTCAACTATCTTTTGCATTTCATTATAGGCTTTGCGAATCTCTATAAAGCGCTCTAATACATCACTTTTTAACTTAATCAGACTAGCGCTAGCTACCGCAACATTACCTTCATCTTCCATGTCATCAGATATAAAATCCTGTTCAAGAGACTCATCAGACATTTCTTCATTAAGAATTCCCTGAGCATCATCATCAAGAAAACCGTCAACCAATTCGTCAACACGCAACTGATCATTCTCTACTTCCATCGCTAAATTCAAGATATCTGCAATAATCGTTGGACACGCAGAAATAGCCTGTATCATATGCCTCAAGCCATCTTCAATGCGTTTTGCTATTTCTATCTCACTTTCGCGCGTTAATAATTCTACAGAACCCATCTCACGCATATACATGCGCACCGGATCAGTAGTACGGCCAAACTCGGAATCTACACTAGAAAGCGCCGCCTCAGCCTCTTCAACCACGTCCTCATCAGTTACAGCTGTTGCTGTATCAGACATTAGCAATGCTTCCGCATCTGGCGCTTCATCATGAACTGAAATCCCCATATCATTGATCATGCTAATGACACCTTCAATCTGCTCAGCATCTAGCATGTCATCAGGCAAGTGATCATTAATCTCAGCATAAGTCAAATAACCACGTTCCTTACCCTGAACAATCAATTTCTTAAGCCGCATCTTTCTTGCCTCGATATCTTGGGGCACAGAAGATAAAGTTTCCTCAACTATTTCTTCTACTTGATCATTATTCGATACTTTAATTTTTTTTGACGCTTTCATTTTCACTGACTTTATCTTGGTTAACTTCGACTGGTTAGCAATAATCGAATTTTCTATATCTTTTTCTGATGCTGATCGTTTTGTATCCATATTCTTAAGTATCCTGGCGGCCATGCCTATAAAAAATTCAACCCCTATTTTTAGAATCTTATCGAGGCGTATCCATTAGTTTTAGCAATAATGATCTATTTTCCTATTTAAGAAACTTAGGAAATTACCACTTTTTTCATTTTCTCAGTCACCGCTGATTATTATCCTAAATTTGCTGAATTCCAGTTGATATGGATAAATACACTTTCATATTTTTAAGTATATCAGACACTTATCATACCACACCCCACCTAGAGATGTTTCCAAAAACTTCATTCTCATTTTTATAATATATATTCTACAATCTGTTAATGTCACATCACGGTTTTTAATTTTTGTTTAATTAATCAATGAAAAGTTCAAATAAGGGAAAGATATTTATTAAGTTTATGCAGCATCCCAGTCTTCTTTGGTCACAAAGACAGCTTGATAATAAATACCTCTAAGAAACAGATAATTGCTGCAATTCCCGCTTTTCCTCAGCTGTCAGTAAGCTTAGAGGCTTGC
Source organism: uncultured Nitrosomonas sp. (assembly GCA_964554625.1). GTDB lineage: Bacteria > Pseudomonadota > Gammaproteobacteria > Burkholderiales > Nitrosomonadaceae > Nitrosomonas. The sequence continues at coordinate 3,634 of CAZKPL010000042.1, forward strand.
TATGCAGCGCAGCCATTCTTTGTTTACGCTGCATCTCTCGTAATCGCATCAATACCCCAGCAAATTCTGCTTCTATATCCATACCTTCTTGCCACATGCTCACTTCTTCCTCTATTTTTTCCAGCAATTCATAATAAGGGCTATCATAGAAATATCCTTTAGCTGACGAAAATGCTGCATCTCTCAAGACTTGTGGTGAAAAAGCATTAAAAAAGTCTACCAATGCTATCAATAGTTTTTTTTCATTATTTTGTTCACCATGGCTGATAAGCATACTTTTATCTAACTTCCCAGCATATACGGGATCATGCAGTATTAGTTGTATTAACTTACGATAAGGCGTTACTGGTTGAGGACGCTTCATTTCTAGATTGGTCTGAGAAGATGAGGCTTTTTGCTTAAATTGCAATAATCCTTCCAATTCATTTTGATTAATAGAAGTCAGTTGTGATAACCGCTTTATCAGCATAAGAGCAAGGACTGGAGCACTAATCTGAGCTAATAACGGCCTTGCATGTTGCACCAAGCCAGCACGACCTTCACTGGTTTGCAGATTTACACGCGCAGATAGCTCACTATAAAAAAGCTCTGATAGAGGTAGCGCCCGATCGAGAAGTACTTCAAACGATTCCTTACCAAACTTACGGATATAACTATCAGGATCTTCGCTCTCGGGCAGGAACAGAAAACTTATATTTTTTCCATCCTTTAATTGAGCCAAACTATTCTCAAGTGCACGCCAGGCCGCTTTTCTTCCCGCACTATCGCCATCAAAACAAAAAATAATTTCATCTGTTTGGCGCAAAAGCTTCTGTATATGAAAAGATGTAGTAGCGGTACCAAGAGTAGCTATTGCATAGTCAATACCATGTTGTGCAAGCACTACCACATCCATATACCCTTCTACCACCAAAGCTCGCCCCGATTTACGAATCGCTTTGCTAGCTGCAAATAAATTATAAAGTTCACGCCCCTTTGTAAACAAGGGTGTCTCAGGAGAATTTAAATATTTCGGCTCCCCAGAATCCAATACCCTGCCGCCAAAACCAATTACCCTGCCTTTCTGATCGAGAATTGGAAACATAATACGATCACGGAAACGATCATAATGCTTACCCTCTTCACTCGGGATGACTAAACCCACCTTTACCAACACATTTTCTGATTGATTTAGCAAATAATCAGAAAATACAGAAGTAAGATTCTGCCGGCTAGCTGGCGCATAGCCAATTCCAAAACGGGCAGCTATTTCCCCCGTTAAACCGCGTTTTTTCAAATAGGCAATGGCACGGCTAGCATTCTTAAGCTGCCTACGATAATATTGAGCAGCAATATTCATCGATTCAACCATGTGTTGCACAGTTTCCCCTGCTTTATCTTGCTCGTCTTCTTTTTTTGCGTTAGATAAACGAGAGTAAGTTGCAATCTGTCGAGCTGGAACTTGTAATCCAGCATAAGCAGCCAAATTCTCAACTGCATCGATAAAACTTATTCCATTATGCTCAATGAGAAAATTAATGGCGTTGCCATGTTTCCCACAACCAAAACAATGATAAAACTGTTTTGTAGGGCTAACTGTAAATGACGGGGTTTTTTCATTATGAAATGGGCAGCATGCGCTAAAATTGCCACCAACCTTCTTAAGTGGCACATAACGCTCAACCACATCCGTTATATCAATGCGATTGAGCAATTCTTGAATAAACGATTGGGGAATCATTCATTAAAGTACGCCAATATGTTTTTGACTATTAATATTAATGAAGCCAGCAAAGTCTTTTACAACTGTCTTAAACAAAGATGCTTAAATAAATACCACTTTAACAAAATCAGGAAGAAATCTTTTTCTTTACCAGCGCTGCTACTTGAGTCATATCTGCACATCCAATCAGTCTAGGCTTTAACAATGCCATGATCTTTCCCATTCGCTGCTGACCCATATCCCCTACAACAGCAATAGTCTCGTTCACTATGTTATCTACCTCGGTTTCGCTCATCATCTGGGGCATGTAAGCAAGTAATACATCTACTTCATATTTTTCGGTATTAGCTAAATCTTGTCGATGTGCTGCCTCATATTGCGTAATCGAATCTCTACGCTGTTTAAGCATTTTCTCGATGACTGCAATGATTGCTGTATCGTTTAACTCAATACGCTCATCAACCTCCCGCTGCTTAATAGCTGCCTGCAATAACCGAATTGCATCACGCTTTTTTGAATCACCGGCACGCATTGCAGCCTTCATATCTTCAGTGATTTTCTGCTTCAAATTCATAACTAAACAGCTAAATAAGCTTGCCTTATGAACTCTTGATCATCTAATAAAGTTTTGGCGGGAGTAACTGACTGCGCAAACGCTTGTAGGTACGCTTTGCTGCTGCAGCGTGCTTACGTTTGCGCTCTGCAGTTGGTTTCTCATAAAACTCTCTCGCACGCAATTCCGTGAGTAATCCAGTTTTCTCAACCGCGCGTTTAAAACGACGCATAGCAACTTCAAATGGTTCGTTTTCCTTGACTTTAACAGTGGTCATAAAGCAGTAATCCCTTTCGGTCCCCTTTTATTAGATGTTAATAATTCTACAAAAAGCTTGCTAATATAACATTATTATTTTCTTTATAAAAGTATCCTGTAAGGAAAGCCTTTGGATCCAATCCGCAGATATAAAGCAAATAATTAACTGCGTTTTACCATTAACTTAACTACCCTTTATTAGCTCTTCTCTCCCCAGAAGGTATAATATTGGGAACGAAGAGATTTAATATATTAATATTGAAAATGATTATACTTGGCATTGAGACTTCGTGCGATGAAACAGGTATTGCTCTCTACCACACAGAGCATGGTTTATTGAGTCACACACTATATTCACAAACTGAAATTCATAATGAGTATGGTGGAGTTGTACCTGAACTTGCTTCTCGTGACCATATCCGTCGTGGAGTGCCGCTTATCAAAGAAGCTTTGAGAGAAGCAAACATTTGTTTGAAGGAAGTTGATGCCATTGCCTACACTCAGGGGCCTGGTCTAGCGGGGGCATTATTGGTAGGCGCATGTATCGGTTCCGCACTTGCATTCGCCCTCGATATTCCAATACTAAATATTCATCATCTTGAAGGTCATCTTTTGTCTCCTTTACTATCATCGCCAACGCCCACATTTCCTTTCGTGGCACTCTTAGTTTCTGGTGGCCACACTCAATTGATACAGGTGGATGGAATAGGACAATATGTATTGCTTGGCGAAACAGTAGATGATGCGGCAGGGGAGGCTTTTGACAAAACAGCGAAACTTCTTGGTCTCGATTATCCTGGTGGGCGAGCACTTGCCGTACTTGCTGAACAAGGCAGTCCAGATCGCTTTAAACTTCCTCGTCCGATGCGGCATAGTGGAGATCTTAACTTCAGTTTTAGTGGGCTAAAAACTGCGGTATCAACTTTAATAAAAAATCATAAAATTACACACCAGACCAGCGCCGATATTGCGCGTGCTTTTCAGGAAGCAGTCATAGACATTCTAGCGGAAAAATCTTTATCCGCCCTTGCACAAACTGGCCTTAGTCAACTGGTTGTAGCTGGTGGAGTAGGCGCAAACACCCAATTACGCAAAAGACTTATTCGTGAAACAGCCAATATAGGCGTAACGGTATTTTTTCCAGAACTTGAATTCTGCACTGACAATGGTGCAATGATCGCTTTTGCTGGAGCTATGCGTTTAAAAAAACAAAATATCAACTACCAGCGACAAGCCATGACTGGCTTCACCGTAAGAGCCAGATGGGATCTGGAGACGCTGTAAAAATCTCCAATATCAAGTTACGATTTGCTTTTTTCTCCAATACGCGTTTCTCTGCCTGTGACCAGATTGATAATATTTGTTTTATGTCGCCAGAAAAGTAGCAGTGAGATGGTAGTAATGGCCAAGACATTTATTCCGGAATCAAGCAGAATATACGCATAAATCGGGGCTAACAGTGCGGTGACCAGCGCAGACAATGAAGATATGCGCCAAACTACGGCGACTAGAATCCAAGTAAGGATTACCAGTAACCCCAACCAGAGATCGAATCCGAATAACACCCCAGCCGATGTTGCAACGCCTTTACCTCCTTTAAAACCAAGAGAAACAGGAAATAAATGGCCAAGAAAAACAGCTAATGCAGTACCCGCCACTGCCGTGCTTCCAAACTCCCAAGAAAAGGAAAAATAGTTGGCTAACGCTACTGCCAGCCATCCTTTACCAGCATCACCCAATAACGTCAAAACTGCTGCCGCTTTCTTGCCGCTTCGCAGCACATTCGTCGCCCCAGGGTTTTTTGAACCGTATGTTCTCGGATCAGGTAATTTAAACAACCAACTCGCTATGACTGCAAATGAAATTGAGCCCAGCAAATAAGCTATCAGCCACATTAAAGCCATTTCCATACCGCTATCCAAATAGCTCCATTATTTTTATAAATAGACTAGAATCATTATGCTATACAAGAAGATATTTTCTTAATCCTACGCAACGTTATATATCACATTTAAATCTTAACAATGGACATTATCTTTCTCTATGACTTCAAAGCTAAAACGCTAATTGGCATTTACCCGTGGGAAAAAAAAATTGCCCAAACCATTGAGCTTAACCTCGAAATTGCTCTCCCAACGAATCGGGCCTGTTTTACTGACAATTTAAAAGATGCACTGGATTATTCACTAATTGTTAAGCGCATCAATGACACATTAGCGACCCGACATTTTGCTTTACTTGAAGCGTTGGCGGAGCATATTGCCCAGATTGTCCTGACTGAATTCAATTCACCATGGGTAAAAGTAAGTGTCGCCAAGCTCGGCATCATCCGCGGAATCAAGAAACTTGGTGTGTGTATCGAACGAAAATCACCATCATACTGATACCCATTTTCACCTATAAGTAACATTAGCTCTTAGGTATTCTATACCGTGTCGGATCGGGTATCTTTGCTGCCAGAAATCCCGCCATGCGTAAGCGGCAGGCATCACAGAGACCACAAGCAAATCCACTTTCATCAGCCTGATAGCAGGATACAGTTAAGCCATAATCGACCCCTAGCTCCATGCCTAAGCAGATGATCTCTTTCTTGGATAAATGCATAAGAGGGGCATGCAGAGTGAGCTTATTCCCTTCCCTAGCAGTTTTGGTTGCGAGATTCGACATTTTCTCGAACGCTTCAATATAATCTGATCGACAATCTGGATAGCCGGAATAATCAATAGCATTAATACCGATAAATATATCGTGACTTTCGAGTACCTCAGCCCAGGCTAATGCTAAGGAAAGCATAATCGTATTCCTGGCAGGAACGTAGGTAACAGGAATACCAGCCATTATTCCTTTAGTAGGAATAGCAATAGATTCGTCAGTAAGCGCAGATCTCCCCAATATACTCAAGTCAACATTGATGGTACGATGCTCCTGTACGCTCATGGACTGGCCAATCTTCAGTGCTGCTGCCAGTTCAGATTGATGACGTTGACCATAATCAACACTCAACGCATAGCATTCAAATTGCTTGGCGCGAGCAACAGCGAGTGTCGTCGTAGAATCTAGCCCTCCCGATAAAAGTACCACTGCTTTTCTCATAAATCTACAAGGCTTTCTGAGAAAAGAAACAATTCTCGGAATCGTATTTGTGCTGGATCATTATCGCCCCGTCACTTCTCCCCAGAGTATTTTATGAAGCTGAAGCTGCAATCTAACCGCTAAACGATCTTTTAATATCCAGCCTGCAAGCAGCGTCGGATCAAGCTGACCATGCACCGGCGAGAACAATACCGGGCAAATCTGATCGAGGCGGCGTTCATAAAACACACCAACCGCCCATTGATAATCTGCCTCATCACATAAAACAAATTTCAATTCATCATGATAGGTTAAATATTCAAGATTAGACCACAGATTCTTCGTAACTTCACCTGAACCAGGTGTCTTGATATCCACGATCCTGGAAACCCGTTTATCCACTTTGGATACATCGAGTGCTCCACTTGTTTCAACAGATACTGAATAACCTGCATCACATAAGACGGTAAGCAGTGTCAAACAAGCTTTCTGCGCCAGAGGCTCACCGCCAGTAACCGTAATATAGCGAGATGCATAACTTGAGGCTTCATCCAATACCTCAGCAATTGACATGTTTCTGCCTCCCGAGAATGCATACTCAGTATCACAATATCCACATCGTAGTGGGCAGCCAGTCAAACGGATAAACACTGTCGGCAAACCGATGCGACTGGTCTCTCCTTGCAGGGAATAAAATACCTCGCTAACACGCAATGCTTCCGTTTTGAGCTTGTGTGTTGAATGTTGTTGTAGCGAAAAGGGGAAATGCATTACATCTTAAGAAGCGGCTTCAACAACCGCCTCTTTTCTTTGTTAAATTTTATTTTAAGCTAGCGAGGCGACGTTTAGCTTTTTCGGCAGCCTCACTATTGGGATATTTTGTGATTAAATTTTGTAGTGTTTTTTTAGCTGCGGAAGCCTCAGCCATTTCCAGTTGACTGCTTGCAATATTAAGCATCGCATCAGGCGCTTTTGAGCTATTAGGATAATGCTCGACCACTTTTTGCTGGGTGCTGATGGCCGCCCTGAAATCACGTAGCGCATAATAGGCATTACCTATCCAATAGGTCGCCCCTGGTGCCAAATTAGAAGTAGGGTAACGTTTGAGAAAATTCTCAAACTGAGCGATAGCTCCCGAATAGTCACCTTCCTTAAACAAACTATAACTTGCGTTATAAGCATCACGTTCTGACATGTCCGTAGGCTGTGCCACAGGACTCACCCCGGATGACACTGTGGGAGCAGGAGGTGGTGGCGGTGCATATGGCGGAGGAGAATCGCTAATCGGTGTCTCGCGGGATGCCGGCTCTACCTGTCTCAGCCGGCCATCCAGATCGATGTAAAAATCCTTTTGCTGTTTTTTCAGAAGCTTATTTTCTTCATTCAGTATTTCAATTTGCCCATGCAACTTCCCAAGCTCGATTTTAAACGCCTCGATCTGACTATAAAGCTCTAATATTGCCTGATTTTTAAGCGTTTCCTCCATACTGCCGATACGCGCTTCCATCTCTTGCATTTGTTTATTTAATAGTTCAATTTGCTCACGTGCTTGTGCATCATCAAACAATCCGGCGAAACTTACATTACAACTAAACAAAAACAATAGTATAGAAGCGCGTGCAAGCATCAGTATTCTCCCTGATAAAGGATATCGGTACGGCGGTTCTCAGTCCATGAGGATTCATCACGACTTGTTGCACGAGGTTTTTCTTCTCCTAGGCTTACAGCCTCAATCTGCTGATCGCGCGCACCGGAGAGCAACATGGCATTCTTCACACTGTCTGCACGACGCTGGCCAAGTGCAAGATTATACTCACGGCTTCCACGCTCGTCTGTGTTGCCTTGCAGCAACACCTTTGTATTTGGGTTGTCTCGCAAGTACTTAGCATGTGACAGTACCAACTCTCTATACTGGTTTTTTATTGTATAACTATCAAAGTCGAAATAAACACTACGCTGAGACAGAATGTTAGCAGGATCTCGTAATGGATTCATGGCAAACCCACCCGACCCCATGCCCTCTTGAGCACCCATGCCACCGCTCCCCATGGTTCGGTCCTCTACTTCACCTGTAGGTTGTGTAGACTGACTTGCGCACGCTGACAATAAACAGATTATCAACACACTCAAAATTTTTTTCATTTCTTACCTTATAAAATTAGTTAACGATGTTACCCGTACGCTGTGATTTCAGCAAAGGACCCCATACCGGTTCTCTGATATCACCAGTTTGTGATGAAAGACGCTGCTTTGTTTGTCCATCGCTCGAAACGGCGGATAATATACCACGTCCGCTTATTTCAGTAGCGTATAAAATCATCTTGCCATTTGGCGCAAAGCTAGGAGATTCATCGAACCTCGAATCGGTAAGTAACTGCATTTGCCGCCTAGCAAAATCCTGTACTGCAACATTAAACTTGCCACCATTACGATGAATATAGGCAAAACTTTTTCCGTCTGGACTATACCGTGGACTTACATTATAGCTTCCTTCAAATGTAAGACGCTCAGCTACACCTGCTTTATCCCCTGTTATCGCCATACGATATATTTGTGGACTACCCCCACGATCAGAAGTAAAAATAATCGACCGCCCATCCGGAGAAAAACTGGGTTCCGTATCAATTCCCGAGCTTTGCGCAAGTCTTTGTAATCCACTCCCATCTGCATTAATCAAAAAAATTTGCGACCCCCCCTGCATAGTCAATACCACGGCCAGCCTGCTGCCATCGGGAGACCAAGCTGGCGCACTATTACTGCCTTTAAAATTAGCAATAGCTTTTCGCTCACGTGTTGACAGTGTTTGTACGTAAACAACCGGCTTTTTGTTCTCAAATGAGACATAAGCAAGTTTGCTACCATCAGGAGACCAAGCGGGTGAAATAATAGGCTCGGTATATTCGATGACTGACCGAGCGTTAAAGCCATCAGAATCGGCTACTTGCAACGCATATTTATTACCCTGTTTCATGACATAAGCAATATGGGTGCTAAATACCCCAATATCGCCAGTCAATGTTTCATAAATAATATCAGCAATACGATGTGCGACAGCGCGCAACTGATCGGCCGGGGCCGTTCCTGCAAATCCAGTTAACTGTGTGCGTTTTGCAACATCCATCAAGCGAAAGCGCACATCGATCCGCCCATCAGGTAAAATCGTCGTACTGCCTATCACGAGCGCGCTCGCTCCCCGATTCTGCCAATCTGCGTAAACAACCTCTTCCGGTTCATGCGGTGTAAGACCCGATGAATCAGCCAGTCTAAATAATCCTGTACGCTCCAAATCAGCCGCCACCACTGCCGTTATACTCTGCGGAAGCTTTGATTCAGCAGAAAACGGAACAATAGCAATGGGGATTCTAGATGCTCCACCCCCAAATATCTCGATATTAAGCGCAGCATGAAGTGGTGCATGCATGATCGACAAAATCAAAAAAAGCGCATAAAAAGAAAGGTGATGTAAATAATTCTGCATAGCAGCAACTCTCAAAAAAATTGCATTCTATAAAAATTAAAGCGAGTCACGATAATGTACCGTAAGATTAAAATCACGAAATTCTCTGAATAACGCTGGATCAGGCGGTATAGGTAGTGGTGTAGACAAGAAAATAGCTCTCTCCACCGCTTCGTCAAATGCAGAATGACCACTTGCTCTGCGTAACACTACATTCAACACCTCGCCACCTGGTAAGAGTGTTACCCTGAAATCAACGACTGGATTACCCGGCAGATCAGGCGGCATAACAATACGGCTTCTGATTTTTGCCTGAATCATCGCCTTATACTTAGCTACCTCATCCATTTGCTTGGTTTTTTCTGCAGCAGCTTTTTGCGCAATGGCTTCCTGTTCACGTTGCTGTCGCTTGATCTCCTCAGCCTGCTGCTCCCTGAGCAGCTTCTCTTTCTCCAGATCGGGCTTTTTTGTTGTTTCCTTAGCCACCTCGGGTTTTGCTACCTTCTCCTTGACTGGTTCAAGTTTAGGCTTGAGGGGAGCCTCTTTAACCGGCTCGGGTTGCTTTGTGACTTCCTTTACTGGCTGAGGTTTTATCGTTTTTTCCTTGATCTCGATAGCTGGTTTTTTAGGCGGTGGCGGTGACTCCGCTTTAATCGGCTCAGATTGCTTTGTCATTTCCTTTACTGGCTGAGATCCTACCGCTTTCTCCTTAATCTCAGCAGTAGTCTTTTTGGGCGGCGGGGGGACCTCTACCTTGGCCGGCTCAGGTCTAGGCACCGCTTGTTTTACAGCAGGAATAGGTTTGACGGGTTGTGGCAGATCGCTCCACAAATCGACAACCATCGTTTCAGCGGGTTCGTTTTTCCAGCTTAAACCAAAAACCATGAATGCAAAAAAGACAAGGTGGACGAGCAACGCCAGTATGGCTGCCCACAATAGCCCTGGTTCCGCATGTGAAACATCTCGCCAAGCTGTCACATTCATCGTTGCTTACATACTTATCTAGGTTTTGTAAGCAGTCCAACCTTATTGACTTGCTCTTGCTGTAATATGTCCATGATGTTAATTACTTCCTCATAACGAACATTCTTATCAGCAGCGATCACCACAGGCTGCTCAGCGTTTTGTGCCTGCTTATTTTTAATTGCTTTTACAAGCTCGGTACGAGTCATTTTCAGCTCACTACCTGCTTTGCTACGATCACGTAATGTCAGGCTGCCATCTGCAGCAACGATGACTTCCATTGGCTCAACCGGTGCTGTTGATGACTTACCGATTTGAGGGAGTTCAATTTGACCGGGATGAATAAGGGGTGCCGTAATCATGAAAATAACCAGTAATACCAGCATTACATCAATATACGGCACGACATTGATTTCGTTCATTAGACGACGTTTAGCTCGACGATTAATCATGCGATGGCCATGTTCTCTTATAATTTTGCTGCCCGCCGCTGCAACACATTGGATAGCTCCTCCATAAAACTTTCGTACCGTGTTGCTAACTGGCTGGTATCACTTGCATAACGATTATAAGCAATAACTGCCGGAATCGCTGCAAACAAACCCATCGCTGTTGCAATTAACGCTTCTGCAATACCAGGCGCGACATGCGCAATCGTCGCTTGCGTTAAATTAGACAATTCGCGAAATGCATTCATAATACCCCAAACCGTGCCAAACAAACCCACATAGGGGCTCACTGATCCTACAGTCGCCAAAAAAGACAGGTGGGACTCCAGCCTATCCATTTCACGTTGATAGGCAGCACGCATTGCGCCTCGTGTACTATCCATCATCGCACCAATATCCATACCAGCTTGATGCTTGGTAAACTCACGGAACCCCGCTTCAAAAATGCGCTCCATACTCCCCGCCATGTCACGTGCACCAGCCGCCCGCTGGTAAAGCGCGTTTAAATCGACTCCCCTCCAGAAAGTATTTTCAAATTCGTCACTTTGTTTGATCGCCAGTCTAATTGCAAACATCTTACGAAAAATAAACCACCATGATAACAATGACGCAATCAATAAAAGTAGCATAACCAGTTGAACAGGCAGGCTGGCGCTGCTAACCAGGTAAAAAAGCGATAAATCTTGGGTAACACTCGTGTTCATAATAATTTATTTCTCGATTTTTTGACGAAGCGGCGCCGGTACACTCACTGGCTTGAGACTGTCCACGCCCACACATACCACATGAATAATTGCACTGACCAACATGACCTGATTCCGTAATACTTGCTGAAATAATGTAATGCGACTTCTGCCTATCTCTGTTACTTGAACGGTAACATGTAACAAGTCATCGAGAAGCGCTGGCTTGAAATATTCGATATTAAGCGACCGCACCATAAAAATTATTTTATGGTCTTGAATCAATGAATTAACGGCAAATCCCATTTCTCGCAACCATTCGTAGCGGGCACGCTCCATAAAATTAAGATAGGTGGCATGATAAACGACTCCTCCTGTGTCGGTATCCTGATAATAAACCCGTACTGAACAAGAGAAGATGTCGCCAGATAAAGCAAACTGTATTGGATGCTGAGAGTTCATTTAATCTAATGTTTATTATTTACAAAATTTATCAACACCTTAACACTCCCCCCATAGATCATCCATCGAATCACTTTTCGATGGAATAATATTGAAATGCTGATACGTAATGGCTGTAGCCATGCGGCCACGTGGTGTGCGCTTCAAGAATCCTTGCTGAATTAAATAGGGTTCCAAAACATCTTCAATCGTGTCACGCTCTTCGTTGATTGCTGCAGCGAGATTATCTACGCCCACCGGGCCACCTTCAAATTTTTCAAGTACGGCCAGCAATAGCTTTCTATCTAACACGTCAAGTCCGATCGCATCTACATCCAGCATTTTCAAAGCTGCATCTGCCACAGGTTGCGTAACACATCCTTCGGCCTTGATTTCTGCAAAATCCCGGACCCTGCGCAACAACCGGTTCGCAATACGAGGCGTGCCTCGCGATCGGCACGCAATCTCCATTGCTCCCTCTAAAGAAGCTCTGACATTCAGCAATCCTGCCGAACGCATCACGATTTTACTTAATTCATCCGCAGTATAAAACTCCAATCGTGACACAATGCCAAAACGATCTCTCAGCGGATTTGTCAACATGCCCGCGCGCGTAGTGGCCCCTACCAAAGTAAAAGGCGGTAAATCAATCTTGACTGAGCGAGCAGCGGGCCCTTCCCCAATCATGATATCGAGCTGATAGTCTTCCAGTGCAGGATAAAGAATCTCCTCCACTACAGGTGAAAGCCGGTGAATTTCATCGATAAACAAAACATCATTAGGCTCAAGATTCGTTAACAAAGCAGCCAAATCACCCGCTCTCTCCAAAACAGGACCTGAAGTTTGGCGCAAGCTAACCCCCATTTCCCTGGCAATAATATGCGCCAATGTCGTTTTGCCTAAACCGGGGGGACCGAACAGCAATACGTGATCTAAAGATTCCTTTCGCCGTCGTGCTGCCTCGATAAATATTTGTAGTTGCCCCCGAATCTTTTCCTGTCCAACATATTCTTCAAGTTGTTTGGGACGTAACGCTCGTTCCAATACCTCTTCTTGAGAAGAAAACGACGTTGCGGCAATAATTCGATCTGTCTCTATCATTCAACTATTCGGGGAATGCGTTATTTTTCTTTTGAAAGAAGCTTTAATGCTTGTTTGATGCCATCTGAAACAGTGATATTCTGGGGCAATTGTTTGACTGCCCAATCTACTTCCTGGCCATTATAGCCCAGTGAACGCAATGCGTTGAATATGTCACTATCACTTCTAGCAGAAGCAGCCGCTACATCTAAATGGTTTGTATCAAAATCAAGTTTGTCCCGCAACTCCAAAAGTAATCGCTCAGCAGTTTTTTTCCCTATCCCCGGAATTTTGATAAAACGTACAGCATCCTGGGTTGCTACTGCATGATGGATATCTGACACGCTTAATCCGGATAAGAGAGCCAAGGCAGTTCTCGCACCAATCCCAGAAATTTTCATTAACTGGCGAAAAACAAATCGCTCAGCTTCGGTACCAAATCCATACAATAAATGGGCATCGTCCCTCACGATGAATTGAGTATAAAGTGTCACGGCTTCTCCAATAGCAGGTAGATGATAGAAAGTACTCATCGGCACATCTATTTCATAGCCAATTCCTTGCACATCTATCAGCACTAAAGGAGGGTGTTTTTCAAGCAAAACGCCTGTTATCTTCCCTATCACACTACCCTTCCATGATTTAGGTAATAATACATGGCTGCGGCAGATCCCGCCCCACCATGTGCATGACAAATCGCACAAGCAAGCGCATCCGAGGCATCGGTTCCAGGTTTTCCCTCAAGTCTTAATAGCCTTACAACCATTTCCTGTACTTGCTGTTTCTTGGCATGTCCATTGCCAACTACTGCTTGTTTGATCTGCAGCGCAGTATATTCAGATACTTCGAGACTATTAAGCACAGCAGCACAAATTGCTGCGCCGCGAGCCTGTCCAAGTAATAAAGTCGATTTTGGGTTAATGTTAACAAAGACTTGCTCTATTGCAACATGATTGGGGTCATATTGCAGAATGATATTATTAAGACCATCAAGAATCAGTTTTAAACGGGGCGGCAGCTTATTGTCTGATGATGTTTTGATACAACCACTGCTTACATAAGCCAATTTGCTACCAATTTTATCGATTATCCCAAATCCAGTAATATGCAAACCGGGATCTATACCGAGGATACGAATTTCTTCACCTTCCCAGTAAACTAGGCATCGATAACTGCAGTGGTGTAAACCTCCTGCACATCATCAATATTTTCTAATGCATCCAATAATTTTTGCATTCTGACTGCATCATCTCCGGTCAATAAAATCTCGTTTATCGGTTTCATAGTGACTTCAGCAAGTTCAGCTTTAAAGCCCGCTTTTTCTAATCCAGCTTTAACCGTAATAAACTCATAAGGTGCTGTGATAACTTCTATGCTTTTATCTTCATTACTAATCACATCTTCAGCTCCTGCTTCCAGGGCTGCCTCTATTACTCGCTCTTCATCCGTGCCGGGCGCAAAAAGTAATTGACCGCAATGCTTGAAGAGAAAGGCAACTGAGCCGTCCGTACCCAAGTTACCCCCATATTTGGTGAATGCATGACGCACATCCGCAACGGTTCGCGTTCGATTATCTGTCATACAATCTACTATGATTGCAGCACCTGCCACCCCATAACCTTCATAGCGGATTTCTTCATAGCTCACCCCCTCCAGATCACCACATCCACGCTTTATTGCACGTTCTACATTGTCTTTAGGCATGTTATGTTCATATGCCTTATCAATAGCGAGGCGCAATCGAGGATTACCACTTGGATCAGCTCCCCCTAATCGAGCTGCAATGGTTATTTCCTTGATCAGTCGCGTGAAAATCTTGCCACGCCTGGCATCCTGTGCAGCTTTCTTATGTTTAATATTAGCCCACTTGCTGTGACCTGCCATTGGTTTCCTTTCTTATTGAAAATAACGCAATCCTATCATCCCATACTCCATGAATAAAGTAGTGGTGTTATTAAACAAACTTTGTTTTCATTAAAAATATTTCAAAAGTAAAATCTTAAAGACATCTGAATTTCGTATCATACAATCTGATTTACTGGTTTATAAATAAGTTGAGGCTATTTCATAAGAACCTGTTTATAATCTTTTTGCTGAAAATCCCTACTGCTTGCTATTAAGCTTGTAAATAAGAAAATACTCCTCAAGTAACATCAGTCGAAGGTAGTTTGAAATTAGGCGGAAACGACTGAGGTTCTGGAATGTAGTTGCAGTCATTAAAAAGTAGGTTGGCGCGGTATATATCAGCCATACGCAGAATGAAACAACGCTATTTTACCAAGTTGGTGCATCAGGCAGAAAGATACGGACAGTGCGGATAAGCAACAAACGCTGAATTTGCGCTTGTTGCTTAGGTGTAAGGTCGATCCGCGCCACTGCAACGACTGTACTTGCGCACTCAATGCCGCCAACCTTTGGATTCCCTAGCAAGCAATGAGCTTGCTCGCTGCCATGTAACTGAGACTAACTTCCTTGGCAATTTGTGACTGGATTCGGCTATACGCAGGCGCTCAATAGCCTACCGCCGCTCAGGTTGCTCCGGCCGAGCTGAGCTTTCTTGCATCGCCTTCTCCCAAGCGTCATCAGACCCGCAATATGCAGGAAATCCAATCTATTTGTGGGTCTGATCTCTCGTTACCAATGTGTCAGAATAATTCAAGATGCAATGATCGTTAAAGAAAATCTCTCCAACAATTATTCGACTGTTACCGCCTTTGCTAAATTTCTTGGTTTATCTACATCAGTCCCCTTCTGCAGGGCAACATGATAGGCTAACAATTGTAATGGAATCGTATGCAGAACAGGGCTTAACATCCCAGCATGCTCTGCTAGTCGGATAATATGCACGCCCTCACTCTCCTGGATTTGGGAATCAGCATCAGCAAAAACGTATAGTTCCCCCCCCCGTGCTCGAACTTCCTGTAAATTGGATTTAAGCTTCTCCAATAGTGCATCATTAGGTGCGATGGCAATCACAGGCATATCCTTATCAACCAAGGCGAGCGGACCATGTTTAAGCTCGCCAGCAGCATAAGCTTCTGCATGAATATAGGAGATTTCTTTCAGCTTGAGTGCGCCTTCCAAGGCAATAGGATAATGTACTCCACGCCCAAGGAATAATGCATGACGTTTTTGAAAAAAATTCCTAGCCCATTCCATCACCTGCGGCTCAACTTGCAATGCAAGCTGGATAGCGGTAGGTAAACGCCGCAATGCCATCATAATTTTCTGCTCAAACTCGTTAGAGAATTTATTACGAAGCTTGGCTAGTGTTACGGTCAATAGCATCAATGCAGCCAATTGGGTTGTAAACGCCTTGGTAGAAGCTACGCCAATTTCAGGTCCCGCGCGTGTAAGAAAACGCAAATCTGTTTGCCGTATCAATGCGCTCTCAGGGACATTACAAATAGCCAAACTATACCGATGCCCTAATGATTTAGCATAATTGATTGCAGCCAGTGTATCTGCAGTCTCACCTGACTGGGAGATTCCCACGACGAGTGTGTTAGCATCCGCGATTGGATCACGATAACGGTATTCGCTCGCGATCTCTACATTACAAGGTAACCCTGCTATGGTCTCCAACCAGTATTTGGCAACGAGGCCGGCATGATAACTTGTACCGCAGGCCAATATCAAAATGCCATTAGTATGCCTAAAGACCTCTTCGGCCTCACTACCGAATAATAGCGGAGAAATGGAATGTGCATTTAATACCATTTCCAATGTGTTAGCGACGGCTACAGGCTGCTCAAATATTTCCTTTTGCATGAAGTGCGCATAAGGTCCCAACTCCACCGCATCGCGAGTCAAATTACTCTCTTGAACAGCGCGGGTCACCTCTTTACCCTTGATACCATTGATACAACTCAATATGCGATAACCATCATGATGTAATTCCGCCACATCCCCTTCTTCTAAATAAATCATGTTCCGCGTTACCTGTACTAATGCTGAGGCATCTGATGCAACATAGTTACCTTCTGTTCCTACCCCCAATAACAAGGGTGCACCATTCCGTGCAACTACAATATGATCAGGCCGCGATTCTTCAACCACAGCAATAGCATAAGCTCCCCGTAACTCTGCAGTGGACAAGCAAACTGCTTCCAGCAAATCATGGGTCGTCCTCAGATTGAATGAGATAAGGTGAGCTATCACTTCCGTATCCGTATCCGAAAAAAACTCGAATCCCTCTGATTGAAGACGTTGGCGTATTGCCTCATGATTTTCAATAATACCGTTATGAACGACAGCTATTCTCTTTTCATCCCCTGACAAATGTGGATGGGCATTACGCTCGCTAGGCGCGCCATGAGTCGCCCAGCGCGTATGAGCAATACCCGTATACCCCTGTGCTTTCTGACTATGAGCAAGCTTACCCAATTCAGTCACACGCTCGGTAGTACGCAATCTGTGCAAACTTCCGTTTGCAACCACGATCCCTGCCGAATCGTAGCCCCGATATTCAAGTTTTGATAAACCCTCCAACAAAACTGGCACTACGTCGTATTTAGCAATGGCTCCCACTATTCCACACATAAAATCTCCTTCACGCTATATTTGTTTAATATAAACATGGACTATGTTTTGTTTTTTTTTGGTCGTTTCCAGCCAGTAACACTCACTTGTTTTGCGCGGGATAACGTTAGTTGATCCTCAGGCGTATCCCGGGTAATTGTGGAGCCTGCGCCAATAGTAGAACCTTTCGCTACCCTTATCGGAGCTACCAGTTGCGTATCTGAGCCAACAAATACATCATCCTCAATAATAGTCTGATGCTTAAAAGCGCCATCATAATTACAAGTTATGGTACCCGCACCAATATTAACCTTTGTACCAATTACTGCATCACCTATATAACTTAGGTGATTTGCTTTGCTACCCATGCCAATATTGCTGTTTTTTACTTCAACAAAATTACCAATATGAGCTTCATCATAAAGTCTAGTCCCTGGACGGATGCGCGAGTAGGGTCCTACATGGCAACTTTTTCCTATCTCTGCGTTTTCTATCAGGCTAAATGGAAAAATCGTCGTGCCTGAAGAAATCACGACATTCCGTAAAATGCAATGTGCACCAATTTTGACGTCGTCACCAAGGTGTACAGTCCCCTCAAAGATACAATTGACATCTATTTCAACGTTGCGGCCACAAACAAGCTGTCCCCGCACATCAATACGGGCAGGATCCGTGATCATAACTCCCTGTTCCATAAGACCATTCGCATATTCACGCTGATGAATACGCTCAAGTTTAGCTAAATTCGCTTTACTGTTAACACCCAATATCTCCCAGCCATGAACAGGGTGGGAAGCATCCACCCTGAGACCTGCCTCAACAGCCATCTCAATAATATCGGTAAGATAGTATTCACCTTGAGAATTTTTGTTTTGTAGCTTGGGCAAGAACTCACGCAAACATGAATTAGGCAATACCATAATACCTGTATTGATTTCCTGGATTTCAAGCTGTGACTTACTGGCATCCTTTTCCTCGACAATAGCTTGAATCCCGCCTGTCGCCTGATTTCTGATGATTCTCCCATAGCCAAGTGGCGTGTCCAGCTCAGCCGTCAACAAGGCAAAATTGTTTTCTGTGGCTTTTGCAATCAACCTGCCTAGTGTATCAACTTTTATTAGAGGTACATCACCCAACAACACCAGCGTCACCCCCTCAGTATCCAGGTATGGCAAGGTTTGCAATAAAGCATGGCCAGTACCTAGCTGAACCTCCTGCTTCACCCAAATGATTTCGCTGTCATTAATCGCTCTCGGCACCATCTCCCCACCATGCCCATAAACTACGCAGATTTTTTTAGGTGAAAGTGCTCTGGCAGCATCAAGTACATGCCCTAATAAAGGTTTTCCAGCCAATGCATGTAACACTTTAGGCTGCGATGATTGCATTCTTTTGCCCACTCCGGCGGCCAAGATAACTATATTTAGATTAGTCACGACTGAATGTTCCCCTTATATACATCCACTGCAAATTCACTTTGATTGGATCAATTTTTTAGCGCTGCCGTCTGCTTAACTATAAATCTTATTACCCCGGCTTTTCCAGGGCGATTTAGCTTGTCATCGGCCTGTACATGCAATACTTTAGGCTGCGATGATTGCATTCTTTTACCCATTCCGGCGGTCAAGATTACTATATTTCGATGAGTCGCGACTAAATGTTTCCTACATGCCTTCTCTGCAAATTCACTTTGATTGAGTCAATTTTCTAGCACTACTACCTGCTTAGCCATAAATTCTTTGAAGTGCCCCCAGCTTTACCAGGGGCTGAGCTGCTCATTGAGCAGAAAAAAGATTATCGGCCTGGCTCTGGAAATA
>CAZKPL010000043.1:0-7066 GCA_964554625.1 uncultured Nitrosomonas sp.
TGGCTGAAGCGGCCGGGATTGCCACCGGTGAGCGTCACGATGTGCTGTTCCAGGATGAGCAAATCAAAATCAGTAGCGTGACCTTCAGCCAGACGCTGACAGGAAGCTATCAGGCGGCGTTTACCGGTTCCGGCGCAACCGCTATGCGCTTCGCACGTTGTGAAGCCAGCAAAGCCGGGATCGCCAACTGGTTCATCCAGGTACTGAATCTCCTGCCCGGTACGGCCATTGGCGATCAGACCGTTGCTGCGAGTGCAGTGGCGACGCTTGCGCCCTCGCAGATTACCTCTTGCGCGATTCCTGTTGGAATCTGCAGCAGTAATGTGCCTCCCAGCACACCGGTCGGAACATGGTTGAACAGTGTCATCGGCCCTTCCAAAGGAGGCAAAAGCGATGAACAAGTTAATCTGACAGGGAATTTTATGTGGGTGGATTACACTCCACCCGGTGGTGGTACTAACGAGCTGGCTGGCCAACTGACAGGCCCAGGCGTGTGCAATCTTCCTGCACTGGGCACTAAAGTAGGAGAAGCAGGGGTCAAATCTTCGCTGGCCAATGATTGGAACAGTCGTTTTGGCATCTATCAGGGCGATGTCAAACAAGGAGAATCGGTGCCTGATTATAGTGGTTACGCCTACACTGATGATTCCAAAAGCTGGCCTTCGAAATTCAATGCATTCGCTGATTTTCAGAGCAGAAGAGCAAACAATACCCCCTATCAGGGAGATAGCCTTACTGGTTTAAATACAAAGGGAAAGCCTAAAGATAACATTTATCTTGCCGCCAATGGCGCAGATCGCCGATTGGCGACTGCTGCTATAGTCGACTGCAATGGCCTAACTGGCGGTAGCACCACATCTGCCGTCGAAGCATGGGCCTGCGTGCTGATGCTGCACCCGATTAATAATTCCCAGGGAGGTAGTGGAACCGGCGCAGACCGGATGTACCTGGAATATCTGGGACGGTCGAATCAAGCTAACAGCCCTTGCGCCACTAATGGCGTGCCAGCAGGCCCCACTGGCGTGGGCCCGATGGTGCCCGCTCTCGTGAGGTAATGATCATGCACGCACAACCCCACAAGATACCAAAATCAATGCGCGGCGCAGTCGCGGTGGAATTCGCGCTGCTGCTGATTCCCATGCTGATGCTCGCGCTCGGTGCGGCCGAATTTGGCCGAGCGCTATATCAGTACAACACGCTCGTCAAGGCCACGCGCGATGCGGTAAGACATCTTTCGCACATGAATCCAACCGCACCGAATTACTCAACAGTGCAAACTGAAGCCCAATGCCTCGCGGTATACGGTAATACCGGATGCACCGGACAGCCCCTCGCGCCGGGGCTAACTACCGGCCTGGTTTCTATTAAGCATTATTCAAATGTTGCCACTGGCACAAGTTTAGTGCCTGGCCCATCCATTAATCTGGTCGAGGTAAGCATTACCGGCTACACCTTCAATTTCATACTCGACCCACGCGCGTTCCTGGGGGGCGGCGAAAGTTTGCTGACATTTGGCGATATACGCGCAACGATGAGGCAATCATGAAAGCTATCACGCAATTTAACCGATTTAATTCAAAACCTGCATCCACTCACCGTTTCAGCCAGCGCGCGAATCAGCGTGGCGTAGCGGCTGTCGAGTTCGCGCTGATCGCTTCGGTTTTATTTATGGTGCTGATTGGCATTATGGAAATGAGCCGGCTGCTGTTCTACTGGAATACGGCCACGGAAGCGACACGGCTGGGCGCGCGGTTAGCCGTGGTATGCAACCAGGATGCAAGCGCGATCAAAACGAAGATGCAGGCGATGCTCGGCGTGCTCACGCCTGGCAATATCACTGTCGATTATTTACCCAGCGGTTGCGGTATTGACACCTGTAGATCGGTTACCGTCGGCATCAGCGGTTTGACCGTATCCACCGTGATTCCGTTCGTGCCACTCAGTATCACCATGCCGCCCTTCAGCACCACGCTGCCGCGCGAGAGCATGGATAGCGCCAATCCGGATTGCACCTGAAATACCATGAACAAAATATCTGTGCCAGAAAACAGAGGAGTATGAAATTGAAAATCGCAACGATCGCACAAGATCAACAATGCCTGCATGATATTCAGAAATATCTTGCACAATCCAACATATCGCAACCATTGGTAGCGATAACGGGTGACGCCCAGCAAATTCCGGCGGTCATCGAGCAGGTTCATCCGGATTTGTTGCTGCTGGAGGGTGTTCAACTTCATCCAGGGGAACAGCAAATTCTCAGCCGGGTGACGTCGCGTTTCCCTGATTTAGGCGTCATCATGCTGTGCCCGCCCCAGCCGCAGGAATTTCTGCTCGAGGCGATGCGCGTAGGGGTGCGCGAGGTCGTCCCCACCCCTGTCAGCCAGCATGGGCTGATCGATGCAGTCGAGCGTTTCCAGCAGAGAATGGCGATGGCCAGAACACCGATGCAGGAGGGAAAAATCCTGGCGTTTATTCCTTGCAAGGGTGGCAGCGGCGCAACCTTTCTGGCGAGCAACCTCGCCTATACCCTGGCAGCACTGGAAAACAAGCGGGTCATGCTGTTCGATTTCAATTTGCAGTTTGGCGATGCCACGCTATTTGTTCACGAAGGGATATCGACCACTTCCATTGCGGATGTCACCCGGCAGATTCAGCGGCTGGACGGTTCGTTTCTCTCTTCCAGTTCAATTCATGTGTTGCCGAATTTCGATGTGCTGCCCGCCCCGGATGAGCCCGATAAGGCGGCAGAAATAAAACCGGAACATATCAAGCCGTTGCTGCAAGTCGCCAAAAAACACTACGATTATGTGATTCTGGATATCGGACGCTCGTTCGACGCCATTTCAATTCAATGCCTGGATCAGGCTGACTTGATCTTCCCGGTATTACAGCAGACGCTGCCTTTCATCCGCGATGCGAAACGTGTCATCACCACATTCAATTCATTAGGCTATTCCGCTGACAAAATCCGCTTGATCGTCAACCGCTTTGGCAAAAAAGATGACATTACCCTTAACGATGTGACCAGCACCTTGCAGCAAGAGGTATTCAAGGCCATCCCCAACGACTATAGCGTCGTCGCCGAGTCGGTCAATCAGGGCATACCGGTCACCAAGCTGGCGCGGCGCAGTGCGGTAGCGAAATCATTACAGGAAATCGCGCAAGAGTTGACGCGTAATCATGCGCACAGCGGATTACTCAAGAAGCTGTTTCCTTTTTAGCGCAGAAACCACGCACCCCATGAAAAATCACTCATTTATTTTTATGGAATCCTCATCATGTCAATACGAGACCGCCTTCAGGGTATAGGGGCAGCCCATGCTGCCACCACCCAACCCGCATCCGCTACACCGGCGCCTAACCATGCGGCCTTGCAGAATAACGCGGTATATCATGAATTGAAATCCCGCATCCACGAAGGACTGCTCAACCGGATGGATTTGGCCGTCATGGAAAGCCTGCCGCAAGAACGGCTGTTATCGGAAATCAAGAGCCTGGTGGAACGGCTCTTGATCGAGGAACGCACGCCGATCAATGACACCGAACGCCAGCGCATCATTCAGGATATTCAGCATGAAGTGCTCGGGCTTGGCCCGCTCGAACCGTTGCTGGCTGATCCCACTGTTTCGGATATTCTGGTCAACACCCATCGTCAGGTTTATGTCGAGCGGCGCGGAAAACTGGAAATCACCGATATTCATTTTGCCAACGAAAGCCACTTGAGAAAAATCATTGACCGCATTGTTTCGCGGGTCGGACGCCGCGTGGATGAGTCGAGCCCGATGGTCGATGCGCGGCTGCCCGATGGCTCGCGTGTCAACGCGATTATTCCACCGCTGGCCCTCGATGGCTCGCTGGTCTCGATCCGGCGTTTTGCCGTGGTCCCGCTCAGGGTGGAGGATCTGATACGCTACAAATCGATGACGCCGGAAGTGGCTGAGATCATCAGCGGATTGGTCAAGGCAAAATGCAGCATATTGATCTCAGGGGGGACAGGTAGCGGTAAAACGACCTTGCTCAATATCATGTCCAGTTTCATCCCCCCCTCCGAACGGATCATCACCATCGAAGACGCCGCCGAGCTGCAATTACAGCAGCCGCATGTGGTCCGCCTGGAAACACGCCCGCCCAATGTGGAGGGTAAAGGCGAAATCTCCCAGCGCTCGCTGGTGCGCAACAGCCTGCGGATGCGCCCCGACCGGGTCATCATCGGCGAGGTGCGCGGCGCGGAGGCCGTCGATATGCTGCAGGCCATGAATACCGGTCATGAAGGTTCCATGGCCACGGTGCATGCCAATACTCCGCGCGATGCGCTGAGCCGGATCGAGAACATGGTCGGCATGGCGGGACTCAATCTGCCGCCCAAAGCCATCCGTCAGCAGATCAGCTCGGCGATTACCGCCGTCGTTCAGGTCTCGCGTCTGCCCGATGGAAAACGCAAGATTTTAAGCATTCAGGAAATTACCGGCATGGAAGGCGATGTCATCACCATGCAGGAAATTTATACCTTCGAGCAAATGGGCGTGGCGGCAGATGGCACCGTGCAGGGGCATTTCCGCGCAACGGGTATCCGTCCCAAGTTTGCCGAGCGCTTACGCGTATTTGGCGTGCCGGTACGCGAAGATTTGTTCGATCCTTCGCGGCGGTATGAATAAGGAGCCGTCATGGATTACCTTTATTATTTGTTCATCGCGTTTGCCTTCCTTGCAGTCGTGCTATTGCTGGAAGGCGGCTACCTGACCTGGCGCTCCAGCCAGGGGCCTGAGGCGAAGCGCATCAAAAAACGGCTGCAGCAAGTTTCCGCAGGCTGGAAAGATACCGCCAGTGCGTCCCTGCTCAAACAACGCCTATTGAGCGAATCCCCTCCCCTGCAAAGATTGTTGCTGCAGTTCCCGCGCATTCACAGCCTTGACCAGTTATTGCTGCAATCCGGCATGCCGCTGATGGTCACGCAATTCCTGAGCTACAGCGCCATGACCGGCATAGGCGCCATGGCAATGGCCGCATTGCTGGGCTGGCCATTCCTGATCATGTTGCTGTGTGCGGCAGGGGGAGCCCTGATTCCCTATTTCTTTGTAGTCCGGGCAAAAAAAGAGCGCCTGAAAACCATCGAGCAGCAATTGCCGGAAACCATCGATCTGATGTCGCGCGCCTTGAAAGCAGGGCATGCCTTCCCCGGCGCATTGCAAATGGCGGCGACTGAAGGCGTGGAACCTTCCGCCAGTGAATTCCGCCTGGTATTCGATGAAGTCAATTTTGGCGTTCCCATGCAGAATGCGCTGATGAATCTTGCGACACGCGTGCCCATCACTGATTTACGCTACTTCGTCATTGCGGTGCTCATTCAGCGCGAAAGCGGCGGCAACCTGGCGGAACTGCTCGACAAGATCAGCGGATTGATCCGCGCCAGGCTTACGCTGTTAGGCAGAATTCGCGTGCTGTCAGCGGAAGGACGGCTATCCGCCTGGATTCTTTCCTGTTTGCCCTTTGCAGCAGCGCTCGTCATTAATATCGTCAATCCGGGTTTCCTGAGCGTGCTATGGACCGATCCAGCAGGATTGAAGCTCGTTGGAACTGCTGTGGTCATGATGATCATCGGTATTTATGTGATGTCGCGCATCATCAAGATTCGTGTCTAAATCACCTTATCGCATAAACAAAAAACTACCATGTATCTCCCCTTTTCATTTGGATCAGTTCTAGAGGCGATCAAACCATGATTTCTGCACAAACCGCTTTTTTGATCATGATTTTTCTGGCAGTCGCCGGCATTGCTTATGCAGTGATGCTCGTATTGGCCCCGCGCGCGACCAAGGCGCGCCTGAAACAGATTGCCGCGAAGGATGGCATGCTGGATGGGCACCGGGTAGATGAAGAGTGGAAAGAGGCGGTGATCAAACTATCGCAGCCATTGGCGAAACTTGCCTTACCCGACGAGGACTGGGAGAAATCCGCGTTACGGGCCCGCTTCATGCATGCCGGCTACCGATCCAGCTCGGCGCCGACGATTTATTTTGGCATCAAGACATTGCTGTCCTTGGCTTTGCCGGGCATTTTCCTGCTGTATGCCGGAATTGGCCGGCTGGAGCTCAGTACCCATGCGGCTGCCATGGTGCTGCTGGTGCTGGCGGCAATCGGCTATTATTTGCCCAATGTCGTACTGGCGCGCAGGGTTGCCTCGCGCCAGCTTGAACTCTTCGAGAGTTTTCCCGATGCAATCGATCTGATGACCGTGTGCGTCGAGGCAGGGCTGGGTCTGGATGCGGCGCTGGCCAAGGTAGGCGAAGAAATCCAACTGAGCAGCAAGATTCTGGCTGAGGAGATTTATCTGGTCGGGCTGGAATTACGCGCGGGCGCGTCCAGGGAAAAAGCGCTGCGTAATCTCGCCTTGCGAACCGGCGTCGAGGAAATCGAGGCGCTGGTCGCCATGCTGGTTCAGGCCGACCGCTTTGGAACCAGCACTGCTGCCTCCTTGCGCGTGTACTCGGATACGCTGCGCACCAAGCGTCGCTTGCGCGCGGAGGAAGCGGCTGCAAAAATCGCATTGAAACTGCTTTTCCCGCTTATTTTCTTCATCTTCCCTTCGCTGCTGGTCGTGCTCATGGGGCCCGCTTTCATCAATATCTATCGCATTCTGCTACCTACCTTTGCAGGTACGGCTCAATAAAGGAGAGGATGTCATGTTCAATTTAAAACAACGGTTATGGATTCTGGTCTGCCTGTTGCTGTTATCAGCATGCGCCGCCCAGCCGGGCAAAAACCAGCCGGGATCGATCGGCAATACCGGCAAGGATAGCCAGCAGATCGCCCGTGATCTCGAAAAAATGTATCAATCAGGCCGCAGCTATCAGGATGAAGCTCAATTCCCGGAAGCCATCACGGCCTATGAGAACATCCTGGCTATTGACCCCAATTATGCTGAAGCCCACAATGGACTCGGCGTCATTTATTCCATCCAGGGAAAATTTGAACCCGCGCTGCAGCATCTCCAGAAAGCAATCGCCTTGGCGCCGCTGGCATCTCACTTGCATAATAACCTGGGTTATACCTATCTCCTGCTGGG
>CAZKPL010000043.1:7166-22422 GCA_964554625.1 uncultured Nitrosomonas sp.
TAATGCTTGTCCGGCATGCCGACACCCGCGCGCAAAATCTGTATCACCTCGGACGGTATCATCATAGGAAAGCCAGCTATGCAGACGCCATCGCAGCTTATCAGAAAGCGCTGGCAGCCAATCCCGATTATGTGGAAGCCCACAATGGCCTGGGCGTCATCTATTCCTCACAAGGGCAATACCCGTTAGCCTTGGAGCATTTCCAGAAAGCCATCGAACTCACTCCCACGGCAACCTACCTGCATAACAACCTCGGCTATGCCTATCTGCTGCAAGGACAAAACAGCGAGGCAGCGGCTGCATTCCAGGAAGCGCTTCATTTTGATCCGCACAATCATAAGGCACGCCGGAATCTGGCTGCCGCCCATAATCGCATGGGACTAAACGAGCCCGTCGCGGTTTCTTCGCCCGAGGCAAAGAAGCCTGAAGAAAACACTGCCAGCATCCCGCAGACACAGCCGGTACAACCCGGCGCCAATCAGCAGCAGCTCGTGCAGGTTGCATCTAACGTTTATGAATTCAGAAGCGGCCAGGAGCAACCCAAAGCGGCAGCACGCCGTACCGCGCCGCCTGCTCATCCGGCTCCTGCCGTGCATCATCATCCAGAAAAACCGGTCTCTGAGAAATCAGCGCCGCTGGCGCAACATAAACGCATCGAAGTCTCCAATGGCAATGGCATAACCGGTATGGCCAGAAATATCGCCACCTTTCTGAAACGATTCGGGTTTGACAACGCGCGCCTCACCAATCATCAAACATTCCAGCAAGCACAAACCGAGATACATTACCCCCCAGGCGCGCATACGCTCGCTGAGCAAATCAGTCAGCTCATGCCGGCACAGATCAGAATGATAGAAAACGATCAGCTCGCCGAGGGCATACACCTGAAAATACTGCTGGGCAAAGATATTGCGAGCGAGGTTGCTTATTTTACCAAGGAAGCGAATATGCTCCTTGCCGAGAATCAGCACTTATAAAAATCAAAAGGAAACGGGGAAGAATCCAGAACCGGGAGCAAGCGGAAAATATCTGCGGCTCATCAAATCACCTATGCCTTCTCCCGCCGGGAGAAGGTTGGATGAGGGATTATGAAAACCGAATTTTGAAGTACGATGAGTATATAAAACCAATGGGAGCGATCAGGCCTCATTCCCCGGAAGACTTACCCAATCTGTCAGGTAAACTCCACAGAAACCGCCCGGTGCTGATCAGTTGGCGGCGCAACAAAGTCCAATCTTCCGCGCGTTTTTTTGCGTCCAGGCAGCGCAGCAACCGGACTCTGAGCGCGGCGTCCTGATGATGCAGGATCGCTGCCCAGAGCGCGTCATTGACGTTGTATACCCGCCCTTCCTTGAGACAGACCGGAATCACCTGCTCGACCGGCACTGCAAGATCGGTTGCGACGGCCTGTAGCGCAGCACGAATGCTGATGGCTTTGACATCCTGTTGATTGCTCAGGTCATAAGGCGGTTGCCAGGCGTTTGCTGGCCGCAGCAGGTCGATATGGCTCATCACGACCAGCATGGGAGGTAGCCGGCGATTCAATTGGGTCGCCTGGAAGATACGCAATGCATCGAGGCAATGGCGCTCGGTCTGCCGGTCAGGGCGATTGGCCGGGCTGATCCACAAGATCAGATCGGCATCCAGCGCAGCGGCATGGATCTGCTTCTCATTAAAGCGCGTGCTGTCACAACCTGGACTATCGAAAATCAACGCCTGGGTCAGTCCTTCGCGTTGCAGCACAAAAGGGGTGATCGTGCGCGTGGTATCCGGCAAGATATCGGTGGCCGTGGTGAGCTTCCCGAACAACGCATTGATCAGGCTTGATTTGCCCGCATTGGTTCGTCCCAGCACGAGAATGCGCAATGGCTCTTCAGGTGCGGTGGCAGTTTGTTCGACCCTGCTTAAATCGGCATGGGAAACGGCTGTTTGCGCCATAACCGGTTTTGTGGCCTCATCGATTACCACCGGCTGGCGGCCGCTGTAGAGATCGATCGCGTAGTAACCCACCTTACGCACATAAGCACGCAAGAACCAGCGGTGCAGCTCGCTCTGGGCCATACCGAAGCTGCGCTCCCGCAGATATTGCCAGATTTCGCCAAACAAGGCATTCACCGGATTGATCAGCACCCTGCCCGCCCGGTAAACATTGTATGCTTGCTCTGCTTTAGCTTTCCAACGATGCAGCCGGAGCATATCGCCAATGGTCAGACGATCGCTGAACGGTATATTTTCAGTCATATCCTTGCGTAAGTCGCGGCTCGCCTGCTCGATGATCAACAAGGTATGCGGAACATTGAGTTCCAGGAATGGTTTCTCGGCTTGGGGGTAATAGCATTGTGATACCGTATCCAGCGTGCGCCTGCCCAGCCCCAGGATCCAGGAGGCATCCTCGATCGGCCAATCCTTGGGGTCGCAGGTTTCCGCCAGCTTCTCGACCTGTTGCCAGACGGCTTCCGCTTTCGGTGGCCAGTCCGGGTTGGGCTCAGTCGCGATTTCATCGAGCAGTTGACGGTCACGCCGCGCCAGCCAATGTTGAAAACCATAGCTCAGCGCACTGAATACCGCCATAGCGATGACCCAGTAAAGCAGGTTGCCCGTCTGCCACAACCATAGCATTCCTAACCCGAATACTGACAGGGTTGGCAGTCCTAATAAGATCAGTGCAATTAATCGCAGAGGGTCTATCCGCTGCAGTAATGTCTTCATTTGCCGCGTAATCGCTCCTTAAGCAGAGAAGCGCCACCTTCCAGCGCTTCCACATAGATTCGCCGCAGCGTATCAGGATCGACATTAAGACCCTCCTTACGCTGCGTGAAAAAATAAACCGCGGCCTTACCCAGCGCATAAGTCGTCGCGCCGCTCGCGCTCGCGCCCCATGCTGCCCCTATTGTTTGCCCCAGAACCGGTATCACCTTGGTAACAGCACGGCCCACCATACGCGCCAGGTAGCTGGATGCAATCCCTACCCCCACCAGGGCGAGGAATTCCGTCATGGCGCGCTTATCCCAGCGCTGCCCGTATAGAACGGCCAGGCCGTGCAGAAGCTTTGCCTGGACTGTAGACACGGCAACCAGATCCACCACCGGCAGGGCCCCTAATCCGGCCGCAGTGAGCGAATAGCCGACAATGTGCTGATGGGCGGTACGTTCATAAAGATCACGCACTTCTTGCTCGCTGGTCAACTGGTGCTGCAATCCAAGGGGCAACATGAATTCAATGGTCTGCCACAACGCTTCCAGGCCGTAATTGGGCGGCTCAAAACCATCCTCAGGGACAGTCAGATCCACGGCCACCCAACGTACCGGGGTGGAGCCAGGCAATTTTTCTGCGGCAGCGCGCTGTGCGAGCAAAGCTCGCCGCAGTTCGACCGGAAGGGTATCCGGCAAGGGTTCATCACCATAGGGCCAGGGGAGAATATGCTTGCTGTCGGCTGGATACAGCTCATGCAGGCCAGTTTGCACCATCAGCAAAGGCCATTCGGGGTGACGTTGACGAACTGTCCGCAGCACTTCAAATACGGGTTCCTGATGCATATCGGCCACCTTCATCACTGCCAGCAGCAAATGCGCCTGAGATTCGCAATATTGAACATCATCACCCGGATCATAGGCCACTTCTCCGAGACCGCGTGTATCAAGAAACCGGACCACTGGCATATCCCCTGGGCAATCATAAAAGCGGGAATAGCGTGTGCACGGCTGAAATCCATTACCGATCTCGGCGGCTTCGTTGCCCGTCAATGCACGGATGATCGAGGTTTTACCTGACTGGGTTTTGCCTAGCAACCATAGTACCGGCAGCGGCATCTTTTTCCGCGCTTCGCGCAAGGAGGCTTCCAGTGCGGCTTCGTCTACTTTAGGGTCGAGTAGAACTGACTGGAGCTGTTTCCAATATTCTGGCCAGTTTCTGAGATTATCAAATTTCATCAATATGAATTAATCAGTTGATTACCAGATCGATAAGTAGTGTTATGCCTTTTTCCAGCACTATTCTACGCGTTTTGCGGGTGTTTCCACCGGCAAACTCAAAAAATCTGAGTTTTTGATAATGTCTGGTAATGCCATAACGACAATGCTATGTTTAAGCAAGGATGGAATGCACTGGATACGGCGGACATCCCTTCCATCCTGCATTAAGGGAAATACATTGATTTTCTTCATGTCGATAACCCTCTGGAGGAATTTCTCATGTTCAATTGCAAACTTTTCATCACCACAGGTGTTCTTTCTCTGAGCTTGACAACATCAGATCTGATTTTTGCCGATATATCCAAGACTGGCACATGGGCTATGGCTTCTCCTGCTCCCAGCAAGCGAACGGAAGTGGCCGCAGCCACGGTCGCAGGCAAAATATATGTAGCAGGCGGTTTTAGTGAACCCAGTCTTCAGAATGTACTGAAATTCGCTATCAGCAGCGACGTAGCGGTATATGACCCTGTTTCTGACTCCTGGTCAATCACCACACCTCTCCCGGAAGGACGGCACCATGCTGGCATAGCCTCACACAATGGCTTGTTGTATGTAATCGGTGGATTTACCAAGTCTTTCTTGTCCATCTGGCATGCAACCCCAACAGTTTATCAATATAATCCCTCAACGAAGGAATGGCGCGAATTAGCGCCCATGCCCACTGCCCGTGGGGCGTTGGGCGTCACTGTTTATCGGAATCGTATCTATGCCATCGGTGGATATGATGGCAAACGCAACTCTGGCGCGGTGGAAATCTTTGATCCAGAAACGAATACGTGGTCGTCTGCTGCGTTGATGCTTACTCCGCGAGACCATTTAGCGGTTGTAACGGCTGGATCCCGAATTTATGCCATCGGCGGCCGGCCTGATCTGGACTATCATCATAATATGGGCACAGTCGAAGAGTACGATCCCCATACCAATCAATGGCGGCCACGTGCCGGCCTGCCTACCGCCCGGAGCGGCATTACCGCCGGCGTAATCGATGACTGGATCTATGTGGTCGGGGGTGAATCTGAAGAAGGCACCTTCGCCACGAATGAGGCGTATAACCCGGCTAAAGATCAATGGCACACGATGACGCCCATGCCAACGGCACGCCATGGACTCGGTTCTGCTGTAATCGATGGACGTCTTTATGTGATTAGTGGCGGACCGACACCTGGCGGCTCATTCAGTCAGGTAAATGAGGTCTTCACACCGCCGCCCACTCACGGCAGTTCATATCAATGATATCGAAAACCATGGGGAGTTACCCATAGCACCGTAAAACCTCCTCCAATCCGGCCTGCCGCGAAGCGGCATTCGGCGCACATGGTCGTCCTCGCCGCCGAAGACCTTGCGCCGATATTTCGCTACAAAGACCAAGTGCGCGTGCAGTTTGAAAACGCAGTGCCTGCCGTGGCGAATATCGTTTGGGTTGCTCATTGGCCAATGGTATCATGGCGACATGCAACGCCTGCAAGCCTTCAAATTCGAGCTGATGCCAAATGGCGCACAGCAGCGCCAGATGCGCCGCTTTGCCGGAAGCTGCCGCTTCGTCTACAACAAGGCGCTGGCGTTGCAAAAGGAATGCTACGAGGCCGATAATCAAACCCGATTCAGCTACGTCAAACTGGCCGCAAGGCGTGAAGCTGGAACAGGGCAACAACCGTATCTTTCTGCCCAGGCTCGGCTGGATGCGCTACCGCAACAGCCACGAGATATTGGGCACGGTGAAGAACGCCACCGTCGGCCTCTCCGCTGGCAAGTGGTTCGTCAGCATTCAGACCGGGCGGGAAGTCGAACAGTCGATACCGCAAGCGACTACCGCCATTGGCATAGATGTGGGTATTGCCCGCTTCGCTACGATGAGCGACGGCAGTTTCCTTGCGCCGCTTAACAGTTTCAAGCGCCACGAGGCCAGATTGCGCCGCTATCAGCGGGCGATGAGCCGCAAGGTCAAATTCAGCAGCAACTGGAAGAAGGCGAAAGCCAGAATCCAGCGCATCCATGCCCGCATCGGTAACTGCCGCCGCGACTATCTGCACAAGGCCACGACCTCCATCAGCAAAAAACACGCGATGGTGGCAATTGAGGACTTGCGGGTGAGGAATATGTCCAAGTCGGCGGCAGGCAGTATCGAAGCACCGGGCAGAAACGTCGCCGCCAAGTCGGGACTGAACAAGTCCATTCTGGATCAGGGCTGGTTCGAGTTTCGCCGTCAGTTGGACTACAAGCTCCACTGGAACGGCGGGCTGCTCGTTGCCGTACCGCCCGCCAACACCAGCCGGACGTGCCCGTGCTGCGGGCATGTGTCGGCAGACAACCGGCAAACACAGGCGCAATTCCTTTGCGTGGAATGCGGCTACGAGAACAGCGCCGATGTGGTCGGCGCGATCAACATATTGGCGCGGGGACACCGCGTTGCAGCCTGTGGAGAGGCGAGGCTGTCGGCTCCCTCGGTGAAGCAGGAACCCGCCGAGGTGAGTTGAAATGGGAAACATCGTTTCAGCCACGGCAGGAATCTCCGGCCTTCAGGCCGGGGAGGATGTCAACTTGAATTTCATCCTACGGGAGCTTGCTTTTGGCGTAATATATCGCCTTACTTAGAAAGCTTGTTTGTTAGATTTTGGAGGCATAAATGGATATTTGGAGCATGATATTTGGCTTGATCGTAGGTATAGCAATAGGTGCCATTGGTTTAAATTTGTGGAACTCCTATATAAGCAATCAAGCTATTGCAAAAGTAAATAACCTGTTTGAGCAGCTGTGGCATCAGCATGCCCATCTTTTTCAAGAAATGAAGCGGGATATGGATAATCCCGATTACAAGTTTCAGAGAGAATTTTATGTTCTCAAGAAAAATCAGCGTTTCAGCTTGAGTCTTCCAAGACCTTGCCTGGTATATTTCTTAGAGGAGCATGAGGACTTGGCGCATCAGTTAAAAACTTTGGAATCTTATGATTTGATTAGCAATGTAACTGAGCCTGGTAAGGATCTTGCCAAATACCAATTCAACGAAAAATTTGTCGAATTACTTCGTAGAAAAAATATTTAACCTGCAGCAAGAGACAAAGGCCGCTGGCTAGAAGACAGCGGCCTTTCCACATCAAAACTTTTTATTAATAGGAATAGGCACCACTCAAAACTATTCCGATGGTTGACATGGACATCGTTCCGATTCTAAAAAATAAAGTAAAGAAACCTTTTCAATAGTCTTTATTTGGCTAACTGTTTTTCTTTTATTTCTTCCAGCGTTTTACAATCGATGCAAAGTGAAGCCGTAGGACGCGCTTCCAGCCGCTTCAATCCTATTTCAATACCGCAGTTATCACAATAACCATACTCACCAGCATCAATTTTTGCGAGCGTTTCATCAATTTTCTTGATCAGTTTTCGTTCCCGGTCGCGATTACGCAGCTCAAGCGTCATATCAGATTCCTGACTGGCTCTATCATTAGGATCAGCAAAAACCGTCGCTTCTTCTTGCATGACGTGAACCGCCCGATCTATTTCCTGGCCTAATCCGATTCTGAGATCTTCTAAAATCTTGCGAAAATATGAAAGCTGTTCAGCACTCATATAAAGTTCGCCTTTTTTGGGTTCGTAAGAAACAGCTGGTTTATGTAATTCGTGTTGCATTCCGAAAGCTCCTATTTTTTTAATTCTTATCAATAATCAAAAATAGAGGAATAACAGAAAAAGATACATATAGCAAGTATGCATCTGTTCACTGGATCACTAAAATCCACTTTGCCTGTTAAGCAGCAAGGAGCAGAGCAATTTTAGCGGCGCATCATTATACAGAAATAACTTATGTCGTTTGGTGATTTTCCATGAGCTTATTACAAATTGCCCAGAGTAACTGGGCAAGATTTTCTGGCGACGGAAGATCTGCTGTGGGTAATTGACCCGCCCAGGAGAGAGCCGGACGTAATCAGGGAAGCATTACAGCTTAATCTCGGGCGTATCATATATGTAACGTTCAAGCTGTTTGATGATAAATTGATGCTCTGAAATCGTATCTTTCACCAAATCACCAATAGAGAGTAATCCTATTAATTTGCCCTCTTCAATAACAGGTAAATGGCGTACCCGCATCTCGGTAATCAGCGCCATGCAATCTTCATTTGTGTTATCCAGACCAACATAGACTATTTGGCGCGACATGATTTCCTTGACCAGCGTATCTTTTAAAGGTTTATTCAGCAAATATGACTTACGTGAGAAATCCCTTTCTGTCAGGATTCCAACTGGTTTATCGTCTCTCATGACCAGCAGTGCGCCAATATTATTGGCTGCCATCAGCTGCATGGCATCGAAAACGGATTCTTCCGGGCCAATAGTAACAACCTTATGCCCCTTCCCGTTCAATAGTTGTCTTACAGTTTTCATATCATGCCCCTTTTTAAGTAAAAAATCCCTGGTTCATCATTCTCAATCACGCCATCTAGTTTATAGTAACTTATCCGCCGCAACCAAGCGCGGCTTACAGGCAAGATGGTATAAAAGTAAAAGGCAAATAAATAACCCATATCTCTTATCTTGCGGGAGATTTCTGGTTCTCAGGCTGATCATCATGGGAGAAATGCGAGCAGACGACTATTTTTATTGTTTCTGCTCATTAACCAGCCAGCAGATCATGCTGCTTTGCCTGCAACAAGAAGAATATCTTGATTTGATGTGATTGCACGATGCGTTTGTGGTATCCGTGCAACCACCTTAACGGCTAATAGAAACCACTCCAAGCGAGTGTATTTGGAAAACTATCAGATTATCCCTAATAATTTTTGCAGGCATTTATCGATAAATGGTTGAAATACGCCCATAAAATTATCCAGATGGAGTATGCCCACAATCAATATCAATAATCCGCCAACAATGATGCCGCGCTTCAGACCCCATACAAAACTGACTGAAGCAGGCGCCCGTAAGTAAGATGGATTCGAATATGAAAATATTATTTTCATAATCGCCAGCAATATCCCAAACAATACACACCAGGAAAATAAGTTAAATGAGCGATACAATCTTGTTCCTAAATCTTCCGATGCCCACTCAATAACCGAGAAGCGCAGACAAATAATAACAACGAGTAGCAGCACTAATGAATTCCAGAATCCGCCAAATCTCGCCTTCATTTCACTTTCGAAGCTCATGTGGCTCTCCCTTGAAAAAATAAAAAATTTCTTTAAGTTCAGATATCTACCTACTTGCTTCCAGGTATGGCTACCTGAACGATCGATATTATCATGTCATCCAGCAAATTTCCTTTCGTCACCGAAAAAATTTGCCGGCGTCATGCCTGGATATACTGCTCCAGGACAAGCCTCAAATGAATGGGATCACTGCCTTTATCCTGCTATCCTGCTTAAGCGCACGCAGCCCATTTAACGCAGAAGTAAAACAATTGACCTCATTAATTGATCTAACTTCACTCAATTCCCAATCAAACTTAAAAAGAGGTCGCCATGAAGCTATTTTTTGTATTCTTGTTTTCACTATTTTTCATCATTCCAGTTCATGCCGTGGAACCGGCGGATGAAAAACGGCTTGATGAAATCGCAGAACGTGGAACACATGTCATGCCATTTGATCTGGAGAAAACGATACACATTTTCACCAAAACGGCTGAGGGCGGAATTCAGCAGGTTATCGCCAGGAATCCATTTGATGCTGAGCAGATTCGTTTAATACGCAAGCATCTATCAGAAATTTCGACAGAATTCGGGCAAGGCGATTTTTCCAGACCAGCGCAGATCCATGGGGATGACATGCCGGGACTGGCGGCATTAGAATCCGCTAAAGCCGGTCAGGTCAAGGTTGAATATCAGGAACTTCCAGATGGCGCGCAGATTAACTACTCATCTGAATCGTCATCATTGATCGAAGCAATCCATCAATGGTTTGATGCCCAGTTAAGGGACCATGCCCGTCATGCCATGCCAGGACATCCCCATAAGCATTCTCATTAATCAATCATTTTCCAGGTAGCAGACTTGCCTATCCATTTATGCTTTCCGAATATGAAATAACTATCAGGCTGGGTTTTTTCTTCGGCATCTTCATGCTTATGGCAGGGTGGGAAGCCTATGCACCCAGGCGTCATTTAACTGTTTCAAGAATACTGCGCTGGCGCAACAACCTTGCCCTCACCCTGCTCAATACCCTGCTCCTGCGGCTGGTCTTTCCTGTTACGGGGACTGGCATGGCCATTTATGCGCAAGCCAATGGATGGGGATTATTCAATGGGATACAGGTTCCCGCCTGGCTTGCGCTTATAGTCAGCGTCATCCTGCTGGATCTGGTGATTTACTGGCAACACGTGATGATGCACGCCCTACCCTTGCTATGGCGGATACACCGTGCACATCATGCTGACCTGGATATCGATGTGACGACAGGCTCGCGTTTCCATCCGTTTGAAATGCTACTTTCGATGCTCATCAAATTTTCTGTCATCATGATCCTGGGTGCACCGGCGCTCGCTGTGTTGGTTTTTGAAATCGTGCTCAACACCATGGCCATGTTCAATCACAGTAACATCCGTCTGCCACTTGCGCTGGATCGAATATTGCGTCAATTGATTGTCACGCCTGATATGCACCGCGTTCATCACTCCGCCATCATGCAAGAAACCAACAGCAATTACGGATTTAATCTCGCCATCTGGGATAAATTATTTGGTACCTACCGAGATCAGCCGCAGGTCGGCCACGATCATATGACTATTGGTATAAGCGGGTGGCGTGACATGTCGCTCTGCTGCCGATTGCTAAACATACTCGTCATTCCGTTCCGCAAATAAATTTTCTGAGCATTTATTCTGGTTGAAAATTCAACTTACTGGTGACTGCGGAAATCCCTGTGACGAGTATAGCTTGAAATATTCGGGTTAAGTATATTGTTTGTCGTTTAACGTATGGCGTTATATGATTGTGTTCATGATCAAAACTTTCGCCACGAAAGAAACGGCAGCTTTGTTTGCCAACGAGAAGATCAGGCGACTGCCGCCGGAAATTCTCCAGGTTGCCCGCCGTAAATTGGCGCAACTGCACCGCGTTTCCTCCATTGAGGAATTGCGTATTCCGCCCGGAAACAGGCTTGAAAAACTATCTTGTAACCGGGATGGACAATGGAGCATCCGGATCAATAACCAATGGCGAATTTGTTTTCGATTTGAAGCAGGAGATGCGTTTGACGTCGAGATTACCGATTACCATTAAGGGATTTACATTATGATTATCCGTATCGAAGATCTGGAGAACATGGATTTCAGCGACGTTGCTGAAGGCGGAAAATTGCGCCCCATTCATCCCGGAGAGATTCTGCGGGAGGAGTTTCTTGCTCCGTTGAGCATAACTCCCCATGCGCTTTCTTTGGCATTGCAAATTCCAGCTACCCGCATTAACGATATCGTGCGGGAGCGCCGCGCGATCACCATCGACACTGCGCTCAGGTTGGCGCGATATTTTGGCAACACCGCTGAGTTCTGGATGGGAATTCAAATCGATTACGACATGGCTATTACTCGCGATTCCTTACGTGATGCATTGAGTCGAATTCAACGATTTGAGCCTTCCCATGCGTGACCGGGATGAATCATGTACAAAGAATTCGTCATAGAATCGAGCGGCAATGTGTTGCCGACTTGGGATTTTCACCGAAAAATAACATGATTTTGTCGAGTAATTGCAGAATTAAACTGGAAAGAATAAGAAATTTTATTCAAAAATTATTCAGCAATTATTTAATGCCTGCCCGTGCAAGCAGAATTCACTTTGAATTGTTGATCTTTCGTTGCTCACTTATACCAACCTCCCATGTCATCTGACTGAATATGCTTGCCATCGGACGCAAATATATTCCTCGCACTTCAAAGTTTGGTACGACAAAACCTTCTCCCATTGGGAGAAGGTAGGATAAGGGATTACGAAAACCGAATTTTGAAGTGCGAGAAGTATATACAATCCTGCCATAGCTGTAATTTGGCAGATTTATTTTGTTACAGATCCTTAGCCAGAATATTTCATAAATTCGCGTGATGATCACGCAGGATTTTGATTAATAGGGAAGTTTTGAGAAAGAGGGGGTGTAGTGATTCGTACATCCGATTGAGCAAAATCTTTCCTATTAATCAAAAGGCAAGTGAGGGCACGTGCCAATTTATGAAATATTCGGGTTAGTTGCCAAATCAAATGGAGGCATATAAGGTATCTATACGTTAGTGATTTAGAAAGGAAGTCAGCATGCCTGAAAAAATAGAAAATCTGGGAGACTTTCTAATGGCGATCATAGGGCTGCTAAAGCTCATCGAGAAATCCGGCCTGCTTCTTTTTCGTTCAAATTTCAGAACCAACTACAGCCATAGCTTGGAAGAAGTCCTTCCCAGACTGGAAAGATTAAGAGAACACGATCACATTCAGTTCCCAACCGATTTTAAGGCCATGATCGAATCGGGTCTAACGGGTAATCAACTCGATCTCAAGCTTGAATCTTTCGAACACAGTTATATTGAGTTTCATGAAGAAGGCGGCCTTGAGAATCTGCTGCTGGTTCTTGATAAAGGCCGGATCCTGCTGAACAGTATTGCGGATGCCGCGCCAGGCTTTGGCTCGTTCGCCCAGGGACTCATCGAGTTCATCATCAAAGAGTTAAAGCAACGAAAAGCCTAGAAAAATAGATGCTATTCAAGCCATCAGCAGCATCGGGGGAATGTACACTGGGCCGTCGTGGACGATTTGCCACATTTCAATATGTTCGCAGGTATGCTCAAACCTAATTCCGAAAGACTTAAAAATATTTATCCAGAGGAAATAGAAAATAAACAAATTGCTAAATAAATAATAATAATTGCCGTAAATGGGAACCATCTTCTATTAACGGGTATAACCGTATAGTGGCTTCAAATAGATTTAATATAGCTCTGCTACCATGATTCACTGTTATGATTTGTAAG
The DNA here is from genome assembly GCA_964554625.1 of uncultured Nitrosomonas sp. Classification (GTDB taxonomy): domain Bacteria; phylum Pseudomonadota; class Gammaproteobacteria; order Burkholderiales; family Nitrosomonadaceae; genus Nitrosomonas. The sequence continues at coordinate 20,079 of CAZKPL010000043.1, forward strand.
GGTTAAATTATGATCTCTATTAATCCCATAGCTCAAACGGGCTTTTTATTTGTTCTCAGCACGGCTTTATCAGTCATCGTTATCCGTTTTGCTATCTCCATGGCGCTCACCTATGGCATAGCAGATCATCCCGGCGGTCATAAGCAACATGACACCATCACACCCTTTGTCGGTGGCATAGGAATCTTGATAGCCTTATCCATAGCGCTCATCATGCTGCTCAATACCCATCCTGAGGAAACGCTGAAATGGTTGGGTCTAGGACTGGGATCCCTCATCATTTTTGCCACAGGCTTTGCAGATGATTTATGGCAGCTTAATTACAAAGTGCGCCTGGTCATACAAGCTGCAGTTGCACTTATCATGGTTCTGGCGGGTGGGGTTGTGCTCACTCATCTGGGCAGCCTCCTCCCTGATCTGACACTGGAATTGGGGTTATTTGCAATTCCTTTCACGATCTTTGCCACCATTGGTGGAATCAACGCGCTCAACATGATCGATGGAATGGATGGGCTGGCAGGCACATTATCCCTGGTCAGCCTGCTTCTGATCAGCACGGCTGCTCTCGTTGCCGGCGATTCGTCCAATCTCACGCTAGCCACCGCGCTTGCCAGCGGCACAACAGGTTTCTTATATTTCAATCTTCGCCATGCTTCACAACGCCGCGCCAGAGTTTTTCTGGGCGATAACGGCAGCATGCTGCTCGGGTTCCTCTTTGCCTGGCTGCTGGTCGATCTCTCGCAAGAACCTGAGCAGGCCATCACACCCGTAACAGCCATCTGGCTATTCTCCATCCCGCTGATGGACACCATCAGCGTCATGCTGCGTCGCGCTGTATCAAGAAAATCCCCTTTTACACCAGATCACAATCACCTGCATCATATTCTGCTGCATGCGGGTTTCAGAATTGAAGATACCGTCATCGCCATCGCGTCATTGCATTTGCTATTTGGCATAACAGGGCTGGCAGGCTTATATCTGGGTGTACCCGAATTTATCATGTTGCTCGGTTTTCTGCTTGCCTACACCGGCTACTTCTATGTAACCCAGCGCCCATGGTACTTCATCATGGCGTTGCGCCATCTGCACACCATTTTGGGACTGACGCCTGCCGAAAAGCAGGGGTTATTCCTAGGCAGCTACACAGCCCAGGAAGCTGAGAGTCTGGTCAGACAAGTCTCTGGAGAATTGGGACCCAGTGTAGATTCCTGGGTGCAGGTTCTAGAAAAACACCCGTCGCAGCGAAATGCTGACAAGCGTTATGCAGTTGCCGTCAATATCCGGATGGTGAGTAGCGATTGTGCTACTGACGAGGAGATTAAACAATATGTGGCCTTACTGCAGCAACGGATGATGGAACAGCGTGGCATCCAGATACGCCCATTCTTCGAGCGCAACAGCAAGAACGATCGAAGAACCCATAATCGTGGCAACCCCAGCGGCACCGAGTTGCGTGTCTCGGAAAGACGTAATCCCGATACTGGACTGCTCATACTGGAAGTGATGTTCGACAAACTGACACCCGGACATCATTCTGTAGCTGAAACAGCGGAATCATCTTCTGGCTCTCAGGAACGATTCAGGGTGCAATCTACCTCGCAAGAAATGGGCCGAACCGATAAATAGCCAGGAAATTCCATCGTGACTGATCAATTCCCTTTTTCCGGCAATACCATCTGGCATCACGCCACCGTTACCCAAGCAAGGCGTGAAGCGCTAAACGGCCATCGTGGCGCGATCCTGTGGTTTACCGGATATTCTGGCGCGGGCAAATCGACACTGGCGCATGCCGTTGAAGAACATCTGCATCAATGTGGCTACCGCACATTTGTCCTGGATGGCGACAATGTCCGCCATGGTCTTTGCAGCGATCTTGGCTTTACACCGGAAGACCGGGTGGAAAATATTCGTCGCGTCGGGGAAGTCGCTAAACTCTTCATGGAAGCAGGCATCATTGTCCTGACCGCCTTTATTTCCCCCTTCCGTGCAGAACGCCAGCGTGCCCGCAATCTGGTCAAGGATGGCAATTTCATTGAAATCTACTGTGATTGTCCCATCAAAATCTGCGAATGGCGTGATGTGAAAGGCCTCTACAAAAAAGCCCGCGCAGGACAAATTACCGAATTTACTGGAATATCCTCTCCCTATGAAGCACCTGAGAACCCTGAACTTATCGTCAACACAGGTACAGCAGACCTGGCTACTTGTGTGCAGCAAGTGATTGGCGAAATAAAGCGACAGGGAATTATTGAGAGGGTTTAATTGCTATCCATTATGATTAAAGGATATTTATTTACGATGAGGCTGACCCAGCATCAGGTTATGACTATTTGCCAGGCAGTTG
>CAZKPL010000044.1:0-21704 GCA_964554625.1 uncultured Nitrosomonas sp.
AATGGCCAGTACCAAATAAAGCGCAAAATAGTACCAAATGGCGCGAAAATTTACATTCAGAAAACATGCAGGAGTAGTAGATAGACTACTACTTACTGGCACAAATTTGACACAATCGGAAAATCATCAGATTAGAAAACTCACCTAACCTATTGATTTAATGGTGCCGACACCAAGAATCGAACTCGGGACCTTCTGATTACAAATCAGCTGCTCTACCATCTGAGCTATGCCGGCACATAGAAATAAATATATTAAAAATTATAAACCCAAACTATTATATGATAATCAATTGTTATCTAACGATCTTTAAATAATCTTGATTACCCCATACCTTATGTACTACATAGCTATTCGATGCAGATCCTAAACAAATCACATCTTCATTCTTAAAAGTGCTTAGCGCATTTCCTTAATTTTAGAAGAAAAGGACAAATCTTGATTGACCCCTTTTATCAATATGTCCTTGATTGTGCTAATCAGTATTGATACATCTGATTTACCATTAAAGCCATGCTATAAATTTAACTATTTCATTATCGAGGAATAAATGATCAATATCCAGATTAACTTCTCCATCTCTCATTTATTCCTCAACTATTGATATATTCTGATCACAATCAACAGAAATATAGATAGTCAATCCGCATTAACAATATATACCATATTTCATAAATAGCTCACATTAAATAATGCTTAATCGTGCATGAATCTCTTCATTTACGCATTAGTTTCTCTGATGGTGTTAAAGCATCAATAAATAGCGGTCTACTGAATAATCTCTCAGAATATTTGAGTAATGGCGCAGCCTGTTTTGGCAAGCGAACTCCATAATGATCCAGTCTCCATAGTAAAGGCGCTATAGCTACATCCAACATAGAATATTCATCACCCAACATATATTTTTGCTTATCAAATATTGGTGCGATCATCGTTAGGCTATTAGCGATTGCTACTCTCATTTTATCAGCTATCTTTTGATCATTCTGCTCAACAGCCTCAATATGACAAAATAGCTCTTGCTCAAATCGATGTAATAACAGTCTTGCCCGGGCACGCATTACTGGCTCTGCCGGCATCAATTGAGGATGAGGAAAACGATCATCAATGTACTCATTGATAATATTGGATTCATACAACACCAGATCCCGCTCAATCAGAACTGGCACACGACCATAAGGACTAATCACAGCCAAATCTTCTGGTTTATTGTGAGGATCCACATCAATGACCTGAAAATCCATGTCCTTTTCATGCAACACAATGCGACATCGGTGGCTAAAAGGACATGTTGCAGTAGAATACAGCGTCATCATAATGACTTATATATCTTTTTAGTACTTTTATTCAATGACTTACTAGTGTACATCTCTCCAATATTCGCGTTTTAATAAATAAGTCAAACCAAGCATACCAAATAAGAAGATCATGACAATCATTCCAAGCTTCTTACGATAGTTTGCATGGGGCTCACCCAAATAAACTATGTAGTTTACCAGATCTGCAACAAATTTATCGTACTCTTGTTTGGAAAGGGTACCAGGTATACTAAGCTTCAATTCCTTAATTTCTGAGTTGCTTTTTCCATCACCAGCCGATTTAATGTTAAGCACTTGTTGGCCCTGTAACTGATACAAAACATGTGGCATTGCAACCTTATCAAAAATCAAATTATTCCAGCCTGAAGAAGTTGAATCATCTTTGTAAAAAGCTCTAAGATAGGTATATAGCCAATCCGCCCCCCTGGAGCGAGCAATTATGGATAAATCGGGAGGAACAACCCCAAACCATTCCTCAGCTTCCTTCTTCTTCATAGAAGTCAACATAAGATCACCAACTTTTTGTCCAGTATGAATAAGATTCTCGCTGATTTCTTGATTAGATAGTCCAATATCTTGATGGCGGTTATAACGCATATAGCTAGCACCATGGCAAGTCAAACAATAATTCACAAAACTTTTTGCGCCGCGCTGCAGCGATGCATTGTCAGATGTATCAATTGGTGCTTTATCAAGCTTTATGTCAGTGGTAGCAGCAAAAACAAAAGTTGGAGTCAAGCTGATAAAAAAAAGCAGTAATTTTATTAATCTCATTTTGTCACTCTTTTTGGTTCAGGTTTTGTCTTATCTATCTTGCTATACCATGGCATAAGAATAAAAAATGCAAAATAAATAACCGTAAATATTTGAGCTAATAATGTATATAAGGGAGTCGGCGCTTTTGTACCAAGCCAGCCAAGTACAAGAAAACTTATTACAAAAAGCGTAAGCGCAAATTTAAAGATTGGCCCTTTGTAACGTATTGATTTAACAGGACTACGATCCAGCCATGGCAAGAAACAAAAGATAATTACTGCAGCCGCCATCAAAATAACACCCCACAGTTTCGCGTCTATCCAGAGAAAATTAACCGTGACAGCTCTCAACATAGAGTAATAAGGGGTGAAATACCATACAGGGGCGATATGATCGGGCGTTTGTAACGTATTCGCAGGGATAAAGTTATTATATTCAAGAAAATACCCACCCATCTCAGGAACAAAAAATATAATACCGCAAAATACAATTAGAAATGCCACCACTCCGAATATATCCTTTACAGAGTAGTAAGGATGAAATGGTATTCCATCCACTGGAATTCCCGTTTTTGGATCTTTGTTAGATTTGATTTCTATTCCATCTGGATTATTGGAGCCCACTTCATGCAATGCGATAATATGGACAAATACCAGTACAATTATCAATAATGGCAATGTCACCACATGATATGCAAAAAAACGGTTAAGTGCTGCATCCGAGAGCATAAAATCTCCCAAGATCCAGTTTGATAACGTTTCACCGATAAATGGAATCGCTCCAAACATGCTCACAATAACCTGAGCACCCCAATAAGACATTTGCCCCCAAGGTAAAATATATCCAGTGAAAGCCAAACTCATCAACACAAAAAAAATCGCCATACCTATCAGCCATAAAAGCTCGCGTGGTTTGCGGTAAGAGCCATACATCATCCCCCGGAACATATGCAGATAAACTACCACAAAAAACATGGAAGCTCCTGTAGAATGCATATACCGAATTAACCAGCCAAAATTCACATCACGCATGACGTATTCAACTGATGCAAATGCAAGACTAGCATCAGGCTTATAGCTCATAGTGAGAAAAATACCGGTAAGCAATTGATTAACCAGCACAAGCATTGCTAGCGAACCAAAGTAATACCAAAAATTAAAATTCTTAGGGGCATAATATTCAGAAAGATGCGCTCTCCAGGTAGTCGTCATGGGGAAGCGTTTATCAATCCATTCCATTATCGAATTTTCTTGTTTACTCATTTTATACAGATTCCTTGCTTTCAGAGCCAATTAAAAGCCGATTTTCACTCAAATAGGTATGAGGAGGCACAACCAAATTAGTAGGTGCCGGAACACTCTTGTAAACACGCCCTGCCAGATCAAATTTTGAACCATGGCACGGGCAGAAAAAACCACCTAGCCAATCAGCACCCAAATCAGCAGGAGCAATATCCTTCCTAAATACTGGAGAGCAGCCAAGGTGCGTACATACCCCCTCCACCACAAGAATTTCAGGTTTAATAGAGCGTGTCGCATTCTGAGCATAAGCTGGCTGCTGCTTCTTCTCCGAGTTCGGATCAGCCAGCTGGCTTTCTATTTTCTTTAAGTTTTCCAGCATTTCCTGTGTACGCTTAAGAACCCATACTACCTTTCCTCGCCACTCAACCATTAGCAACATACCTGGTTCCAACTTACTAATATCCACTTCTACCGGCGCTCCAGCTGCTTTAGCGCGCTCACTAGGCATCATACTCAACACAAATGGAGTCGCTACCGCAACGCCAGCAATTCCGCCCGCCACAGATGTGGCCAGTACTAGAAAACGACGCCGACTATTCATCTCACCACTACTGTCTGCCATTTTTTAATAATTCCATCCAATGAATTTTCTACCCAGAATCGGCTCCTATCAAGAGCCGATCAGCCAGTTATTTAACTTTATATTTACTTCCCAAAATACTCAAATAACGTTATACACCTAAGAAACATATTTTTTTTAAGTATAGCATAGCCCTTTACACAACAGGGTAATATATAGATTTGACAATTAACCATCTTAGCTACAAGAATTTCTAGGGATTGTTGATATTTCATAAAACAAATATCGATGAAGATCCGAGCTATAGTCAAATTTGATGTATAGAGAGTTAAGTAGCTGCCTGTTTTTGATCTCCTGTTTGCTTAATGCCGCTAACAAATTTGACGCCAGCGGCAATATCAGCTAACAGCTTATAGCCTCTCAATCGAAACCATTTTTTCTGTGCCGTTTCCATGAGTTTAAATGCCATAGCCAGTATTGTTGTCCTGCTTCCACATTTCTTTTCTTGGTTTTGCCCATTCTCAATCTGACGGTAGCAAAGACGGATTCAACTGGATTGGTTGTTCTGATATGCTGCTAGTTTTCAACTAGGATAATCATAAAAAGTGGGCATGGAGGCTTTGTCTTTAGCTAGGCTCTACATTGCTTTTGGATATTTTGGGCTGAGTCATTCAATACAATGATCAAATGCCCGATAAGTTTCATCCCGTGTACTGGCTTGCCAAATACTATGACTATGTAAGGCTTTTTTGACTTTAGGTTGCATAGCTTTTGGCAGTTTTTACGATACATTCAAGATCTTATGTACCCAACGGCGCTGCTGATCCGTCTCTGACGAGAGTTTGGCTACCGCTTTCCAGAATCCCAGCGCACCATCACCAGCAGCCAAGTTGGGTGCATTCTCATTCTTAAGACCTCACTGCTTCAAATCAATTAACACTTCCTCCCAGCTTGCTGCCGATTCACGCGATAGCCATCAAATAGTGCCAATAACTCCTGACGTCCTGTTTCATCAGAGCCGATTCACCATAAGACATAAGCGATTGCCCATGCGTACATTGCTGTAGACACCGTCAACCCAGACATAATACATAGCTCTGCGCATAACCTCGATTACCGCCAGATTGCGGCAAACCACAATTTTTCACCACTGTATTAGACCCAATCCGGCCCAACATCTGCTTCATCAACCCCATGCCACCCTAAACCATTATCTCTTTATTGGTAAAGCGAAACTCACCCCCCCGAAAATCCTCCTGAAGAAAAACGTGCGCGAATAAAACTACCCTAACTCAACAAGCTATTCTTGCTCTTAACAATTGATCCTAATGGCCTCCATTAGAAAATTTCCCTAATAGAAACTCTGGGTTAAAAAGGAAATCAAAGAACTTCATACCAACTTGGACAGGATATCTCGGTACCTGCCTCTCATAACAGAGTGCCGGAATCGATCTTTTCTGCAAATATTAGTGATGCAATTCAAGTTATGACGTTTTAGCATGCCTGACTCACTCCACTGGAAACAAGTCTCTTTTGAAATCCCAAAATAATAACCCCGGCATAGCCGGGGATTATCTTATACTTTCATCAGAGACTTCTTTACTCAGACCACAATACAAAGGAGCCTTTTAAATCACAACCACTTAAAAAAACTTGTGTATCCATTCTGCAGTCCAGTCATCATTTACATCCTTGAACGCACCAGCATAGTCTACAGAATCAAAGAAAGAATCATTTACCACAGCTCCTCCACCTATCAACGGTGATCCGGATGCAGGAAACACACTGCTCAGGAGAGGATTCTCTGCTCTATTTCCAGACTGGGACAAGAACCAATCAGCTACAGTAAATGTGGCACCCGTGCCATCTATAAAGTTATTGGCACACTGAACAAAGGAATTGACCATGGTTAATTCACCACTCAAATTCCCTGGAAAACCAGCATTCTCATAAGTAGCCGCCCCATCTATGGTTATACAAGTAGGAAAACCAGTGATTACTGAGTTCCAGATATTCGCACCGGTACCACGACGCAGCAGAATACCTTCAGTGGCAACCGGAGAGCCTATAAAGGTCATATTAGACAGAATCGGTTTGGCGCGAGGAAGAAGATTATTATTTTTTTCGTTGTTGTCGGCCTCAATACCCCGGTCACCATCGTTAGGAGACTGAAAAACCACAACAAACTGTGCACGTCCAGTCCAACCACTTCCCCAATCCAAACTATCATCGCCTATATGAGTCAATACCAGATGTTTCATCTGGGCAGTACCGCCAAACATCTCTATACCATCATCCAGACCCGCATGAACATGCACGAAATCAATGACCGTTCCTGAGCCGACTCCATTCAATGTCAGTCCATTGAGCTCCTCATCTGGACGCACGGCAAAGCCAGCAAAAAGAATCTGAACATATTTTATTACCCCACTGTTGTCAGCTGGATTGTTACCGCCAAAAAACTCAGAAGGAATGGCCTCGTTAGGAATTTCACAAACAGCCACACCTTCATTACAACCATTCACCGGTGCATTCCCAGAAATGACCAGACCACCCCATTCGCCAGCAGCCAATTGTCCTGAGCCAGACATCACAATCGGATTATCGGGTGTGCCCTCCGCCATAATTTTTGAACCACGTCTTATCCACAGATAGTCAGCACCTTGCTGCCCAAAAATTTTGGTTCCTGGATTAATAGTAATTGTTGCACTTTCAGTATTATCGCCACCGATATAAACACCGCCCGATAAAATCCAGTTGATATTCTTTGTCAGCGTAATATCAGTTTTAATTTCACCGCTTAAGAGACAGGATCCTGGCGTAGATCCTGGGACTGCAAAACTTGGGCAACCTTGGAATTCATTACTGACGAGTTGCTCAAGTGTAAAGCTCAGCGGGCCTGAACCCGGCACTAATCTCAATTTAGCGTAAAAATTATCTGATCCCACAGCGATCGAAGGGACATGTACTGCAGCAGTGCTAGAATCAAAAACGTTACGCTGTCCTTGTGTTGCTGAGACAGGATTGGCTTCGATTAATTTCAGCTGATTTCCATTAACTAATTGTAATTTAGCACTATAGAATGAAGACGATGCGCCATTCAAAACTTCTACAACCGGAAGATCTACAATACCCGATGCTGGATCAAAGGTCGCTGTTGCTGCATATCCATTCATTGCGACAGCGCTCAACAGAACTGCTGATGTCGTGATTAGTTTTTCTTTTATATAGCCTAATTTAAGCATGATTCACCCACCTCCAAGTTTTTATTTAAGGTAGCGCAAATCTAACAAGCCAACATTACAAGCGTATTACTATTACATTAAAATATAAAAATACCGCTTCTCATCACGACCGCTGATGCTTGAACAGCACAGGGCCTAGATATCAGAAAGTTAGAAGTTTATGTCTTATGATGGCGCGCCATGAAGGCATAAACAAGGATCAGATGAACAACTACTTTCCATCCTTCATCAGTAAGCAAAACGGAAGTTTAGTTTAAACGTACGTCCGCGGCGGAACTGGCGCGTCACTTCATCGCCTTGCTTAACGAGCACGTCATCATCCAGTAAATTCTGCATTGTGGCTTGCATTGACAACCCTTTATATAAATTCTGGCTAATAACAAAGTCCAGTTGATGAAAAGGCTGTTCATATTTATCCGGCGCACCAAGCACGCCAGCTGCCACGATCCGTTTACTGGCGATATTGTATAGCAGGGTAGCTTGCGTCTTCCATGCTGGATTGTCATACCCTATCTGAAAATTAAAAATGTGCGAAGAATGTCCTTGCAAGGACCTTTCAGACGTGGTTTGCGCTTCAAGATTCTTGGCGTTGAGCTCAACTTTTGAATCTGACCAGGTGTAATTGCCGCCGACATAAAAATTCTGCAGATGACGATGTATAACACCCAGCCCCTTTAACCATTCAAACTCAAACCCATAAATAGTCGCTTTATCGGTATTCTGAAATGTATTAAGCCCGGCTGTTCCCGGCAAAGCGACTAATTCGATTGGATTGGTCAGATCTTTCCAGAAAAAACTGGCCAGTATGTTCTCATTGGGTGACAAATAATATTCCCACCGTACGTCATAATTTGTAATTTCTGTTTGCTTTAAGTCTGGATTTCCAATGGTTTCTTGATTCGTACTGATGTCTGTAAAGGGTGCGGGAGATAATTCCCTAAAATCAGGTCTTGATAGCGTTTGACTAAAACCCGCACGTAACTGCTGTCTATCGGAAATAAACCAGGTTGCCGTTGCAGAAGGTAACGTATCAATTCTTTTGATTTTGGTAATAATGGGTTGATTTGCGTTAGCTACATTCTGGAAAGTTTCAACAAACTGATCATTGTCTTCCCAGCGTAATCCTCCCGTTAAATTAACTTTGTCATATAACGACAGATCCATTTTCCCATAATAGGAAAGAAGATCCTGGGAAGCGTTATAACTATCCGTAGGCCGCGTTACATCGCGTAATTGAAATCCATTCGTACCAATGAAGGCTGGCTGAAGAATGTCTTCCAGAGAAGGTTGTGACAGTACTGCCGGCCTTCTGGCATCCGGCCCGGCCGGAAAATAATTAAAGCGCTGTATGCTTGATTCTCTATTTTTCTTCTGGGTAATAAAACCACTACCGAGTGAGAGTTTGTAATCTGTAAAAAATTGGAAGGGCAGTTTTGCATCCATACGCCAACTTTGATCTTTATCTTCCAGATCGGCATATAAAACCTGGTTACTGTCTGCCCTGCGGGAGAAGGAAAAGTTACCTTGCGCATCCGCATCATAACGATAATCCCTCGTTTTAGGCTCCTCTCTGTTTGCAGTTGCATGCGTATATAACCAATTAATGGATAAATCTTTCAACCAATCAAAACGATGGTCACCCCCCACTTGTTGCATTAACAATTGGTTCGAAAAAAATTTAAGTTTCGTTCTTCGAATATCAGCTGTTTCGGCATCGGTAAACCCTTGATCAATTCTGGCTTCATCAAATGATTGTCGCAGAAACATGGTCTTGGTAAACAATCGATGATTATCTTTGTACTGAGCTTCCGTTGCTAAATAACCATTTAACTGTACCTCCTGCAGGGATCGGCGTACATCAAAATCTCGAGTCAACCTTAAGCTGTTATCACGATTACCGCTAGCGGCAAACTCGCGATTGATCTCATTTTGAGTCCTGAATTCCTGTTTCCATCCTCCTGCAGCCATATAACCCAGCCTAAAATTGCCCAATGCAAAACTGTCACCCATTGAGGTCTGAAAACCGGCGTCAGGCCCTCGTTTATTTTTAGTCACATCCCATACACCTGATAAATCTTCACCAAACGTTTCAATCTCGGCAGGTGAAAATCCATCCGGATTGAAAACAGTTGCAGGCTGGATGGTTTTACCGTTCTCTGTGGCATCCGCAATGGAATCAGGTAATGCACGCGCGCCGTCGTCATAACTTAAAAAATCAGTTCCCCCTCCCTTGTAAGTCAAGCCATTAAGGAAAGTTGCATTATCATTAAAACCTATTTGCGTATTAAAATTGAAGAAGAATGCATCCGGAATACCGTGCGTGCGCATTTCCAGCGTACCACCAGCAAATTCTCCCTGACGATCTGCCGAATATGTTTTTTGCACCATGACGCTCTCAAGAATACTGGTGGGAAAAAGATCCAAGGGTACAACGCGTCGCGTCGCGTCCGGGCTGGGTATTGCAGCGCCATTGACAAGTGTTGTAGAAAAACGCTCACCCAGTCCGCGGATAAAAACAAATTGTCCTCCTACCAGCGTTAGCCCGGAAGCTCTTCTTAACGCACTGGCCACATCGCTGTCACCACTACGGCTAAACTGCTCGGCACCCAGAATGGTTGTGACTGCTGAGGAAGTTTTTTGCTCTTCAATAACAGAAGCAATGGTTCCTGCCAGAAAAGGCTCCAGAACCACGTACTCTGCCAGCTCAATCCCTGCGGGCGTTAATTTGAAGGTTAAATTGATATCCTTACCCTTATCAATCTTCACATCATCCTGTGTTTGACTGCTATAAGCGCTATGCAATAATGAAACGCTGTAACCGCCTACAGGAATAGCTGCTGTCACCTGCCCTTTCTCATCAGTTCTCAGTTTTTGCTTTGATCCACTCAGAAAGACTTGTACATCTTTAATCGGCTTTTCTGTTTCTGCAGATAAGACTTGCACAGTAATCGTTCCTTCACCCTCATCACGAATCTCTTCAACAGGCATATCTGATCCTGCAATTGTGCCTGCGACTGAACTCTCAATATTCAATAACGGTTTCTTTTTATTTGTATAAAAAGTGATAAGAATCTGTGCATTTTCTGCCGGTCGCAGCGGCAAATCAAAGGCAAATTTCTGATCTTTTGTCTTGATTGTCATGTGATAAGTCCCGGGCGGTAATTTCCCGGCCACACTGCCATTTGAATTGGTCTTAATTGAGGAATCCTCATCCACTCGCCAGCTAAAAGTGGATGGCATGGAATCGAAAATCATTTTCGGACTCGTTTTCTCAAAAGACTCGCTACTAATAAACAACTCAGCGTCAGCAACCGGCAATCCATTCTGGAACAGGTGAATTGAGAAATCAGCCTTTTCAGTGTCTCCCCAGGCGGAAGGGCTTAGCAGAACAGCAGCCATCAGCGCCAGTAAAGAAAGAACACATGGTTTCAATCTATTTTTATGCAGTATTTTGCAAAAAGGATCATAAAAATATCGATCACTCAAGATTGTCGACAAAACACAAGGCCAGAAAAATTTGTTAGATTCACTGTTCATTTGGCGTATAAAGCCCCCTCTCCACCTGCAATTCAATTGCTCGTGAAGATAAAGTTTCAGTTGGTAAGTTAAGGAAATAGTCTTAGGTAGGCACTAAGGGGGCATAAATACGACGGATGACGTTTCCTGGTCCGGATTGACTGTCAGTTTACTGGTAGCAGATCGTGGTTCCAGGCAGCCATCGCAGGATTCCTGAATTGCACGAAATAAAACTACGTACATTGCCATGGCTCGGTTTTACAAACTTCCATTAAGCGGCGAAGTTCGGTCCCTTTTCTGAAAAGCTCAGCGTTCTTTAGATGATCCAGATGTTTATTAGCCTCTGGAAAGCGGCGGCTTGAAAACAAGGCATACGCCAGCGCATAGCGGACCTCTTGATCCTCTAATAATCCAGACCGGTATAAACTGGATTCCATATTGGCGGCACGCTCAAACTGCTTTAATGCAAGAAGAATGGATAATCTTTGTTTAAATTTTACTTTTTGATCTCTGATACTTTCATTGAGTGTCAATGCCTTATGAAAACGCCCCGCACGCCGGTAGATTTCGGCTGCTTCAGCTTGCAAGGCTGGATTCAGTAAAGCGGCTTGCTCAAGAATAAATGCCGCCGAATTCAGTTTTCCTTGATCCAGATAAGTATGCGCAAGCAGTTTTGCAACCATGTCATCATGAGGAAACTGCAAGCGCGCAATTTCCAGAATATTCAATGCTTCTTGATATTCCTTACTGAGTCTTAATGCATTCCCGATCGCAATATAATCGGTGGCGGCAGCTTTTGATCGCTTAAGGTATTCTTTGCCAAGCTTGGCTGCTTCCTGATATAACCCAAGTTCGGCAAAATAAAAAACTTTACGCTTGAGGAAACGGAAATCGCCTGGAAAAATCTTCTGCCCCTCATTTAATGCATTGATTGCGGCGTCGGTTTCTTTCAACTGCCAGTAAGATTCCGCTTTTAAGCTGATTAAAGAAGCATCCTTATTGACCTGATCACCCGCTTTAACAATGGCCTGAATCGTTTGCTGATAATCTTTGAGCCCGAAATAGACTTGGGTCAAATAGATAAAGATTACCCGATCCTTCTGTCCATTCTTAACAGCCTGCTGCAAGCTGTCCTTGGCGGCCACGAGATCATTCAGATTCATGTAAGCCAGACCCTGCAGCGTATAAAATCTTGCCAGATCTGTTTTCTTGTCCTCCAGGTCAACGTTTTGCAACGCCAATAAAGCACGATCACTATGACCGTCTTTTAGCATGACCGCCGCAAGCTCCATAAAATCTGTTGGCTGTGCTTTATTCTCGGTTGCACACACAACGCTGGTGTAATAGCCCAAGATAAAAACAATCACGAAATAATAAGCTAACCTGGCTATCTGGTATTTCATTTTATTTATTGAGTTCAGACTGGAGAATCAGGATAAATCGAAGCGAATCTTTTGTTTTGCCCATACCTTGACAGTTTCCCCCTTATATTTTGCTGGCTCGAATTGCCAGTCGCGGATACCTTGCAAAGCAGCCGAATCAAAAATTCCCGATGGATTTGACTCCAGCACTTGTACCTGGTTGACCGAACCATCCACATCGACAAGCACCGACAAGAGAACATAGCCTTTAATACCCTTCTTTTTTGCTGCTGGCGGATACTTGAAGGTCCCTCTTGTAATGGGTTTCGGTGGAACATCCACTAACTCTGCGGTCATCACCGAATGACCTGTTTTACCTAATAAGCTATTATCCAACTCTCTCCCCTGCCCATCATCCAACCCAAGCATTCCCAGATCAATGCCAGAAAGCGCTGTATCAAACCCTTTAAAAGGCGCTGGCGCTTGATGTCGAGTCACTTGTTTCTTCGGCTCTGCTTTCTTGATCTCCTTTTTAGGTTCTTGCTTGATTTGTTTGGTCATACTAATCTCGGTTACTTCTTGCAGCGGTGCTTTCTCCATCTGCCCCATATAATGATTCATCACCAATATCAGACCGAAAACCAAAATCAGTCCAAATAACATCGATACAAATCCTGCCAGGTGTTGATTAAATTTATTCGCTTCCATATCGGCATCACCCCGCTTCTTTTTTAGTTGCCACGCCCACACTTTCTGCTCCCGCCAGGCGTGCCTGGTCTACTACCTCGACCAGTTTTCCTGCAGGAACACCTTCATCGGTAACGACCAGAATCACTTTGCTGGAAGAGGTGCTCAATAAATCGCGCAACTTACTTTGTATCGACCACAAACGTACCAATTCACCATCCATGTAAGTATCGCCATTACGGTCAATAAACAAGCGGATTGCCTTACTCGAAGCGGCAACAGAGCTACTTGCCTTAGGCCGCTCCAGCTCCAGTTTCATATCTTTGACGAAAGTCGTCGTCACCATGAAGAAAATCAATAAAATAAAAACGATATCGATCAAGGGAGCCATATCAATCGTGGCTTCGGCTTCATTGGATTCTTTGCGTCTCATAGTTGATTACTTCCCATTAAGTTTTTTGGCGGGGATTTGATGGCACAACAGGTCTTTGATTTGAGTAAGATCCTGCTCAATCTGTTGTTGTTTCCTATTGAGGATGCTATGTGCTAATAAACCCGGAATCGCTACAGTTAAACCCATTTGAGTAGTAAACAAGGCTTGCGCAATGCCGCCCGCAATACCGCCAGATTGAGAGAACAGCGTCATCGTCGCCAAAGAATCGAAGGTTTCGATCATGCCAATCACGGTTCCCAGTAAACCCAGCAGAGGGGAAATGAGAACAACTACACGAATGAGAACAGAAAATTTCCCAATTTCTCTCTCATACTCATAGAAAGCGGCATCCAAGTGACGACGAAGATTCCTGACTCCGCATTTCCTTAATTCAATGCCTTGCTGCATCGCCCGGGCAACAATATTTTTGGCAGGCTTATCAGTGTGTTCCTGATAGTACTTAAACATATCGCGCACACTCATCCATTTAGGTTCTTTCATGACCCAGAATCGATACCCCACCCCATACCAAAGTAATAAAGTGCAAAGCACCAATGGAGGCATAACAATTCCGCCGGCAACAAATAATTCCCTAATTAACAGTACGTATTCAGAAATATTCATCGGTATCATACTTTCAGCAATTTTCTTTAAGCTGGCTGACTATTCAGCACCAAAGAATTGTTGCGAATGCTCTGCGCACTCGAAACACTCAAATCGTCCGGACTTGATCCGCTACCGAGAAAAACGTTGGTCACTCTGAGCGCGACATGCTCCATGTCACGCTTAATATTCCTCGCCCGGGAAGACAATACCGAACCCAGTAACAACGCTGGAATGGCAACAATCAAGCCCAGCTCTGTCGTCACCAGCGCTATCGCGATACCTTCTGATAACAATTTCGGATCACCAGTGCCAAACTCGGTAATCATGTCAAAAGTTTCAATCATTCCCGTTACGGTTCCCAGCAAACCAAGCAACGGCGCCACTGAAGCAATCACGAGAATGGCCGGCCCGAAACGGTCCAGTGGCTCGGATTCTTGCAGAATTGCTTCGTAAACAATGCTTTCCATATGATCTCTATCATCTTTCAAATGGCGCAATGTGTACGATAAAACCCGGCTGATTGCAGACGAATTATCTTCACAGCTCTTTCTGGCAATATCCAAATCGCCTTCTGCAAGCTGATGGATAATCTGATCAGAAAGCTGTTTTGTATTGGCGCTGTTGGATTGCAGCAAATAAACACGGATCAGGATAAGAAATACAGCAATGATCCCGAGCATCACGATGACCCAGCCAATGGGGCCACCTGAATCAATAATGCTCATGACTGTTTTTTCGGGGGACTCTTCAACCGTATTGGTGCGTGATTCAAACAAAAACAACTGCAATAGATCAGGTTGCTGATGTTTGCTAAAAATAACTGCGCTTTCTGCACCCGCACCCTTCCATACCTTGAAATCACCGCCACCAGCAGGCACCAAGCTGCCACTACCTCCTTCACTGACACCATAGGCCGCGATATTGCCTAAATGAATAAGGGTTCCCTGAGCCTGTTTACCATCCTCCAGGAAGAAATTGCCTGATTTTGCCTGGACTGCACCCAACCCCTGAATTAAAGATAGCGCTTGTTTAAACACATAGCCTATTCTGATGAGATCGTTACCTTGCGTATCTTGAATGAATGCAGGGATTTCAATACCATGATTCTTCAGGGTCGCTTCTGCTTGTGCGTAGGTTATCTCCAGGGCATCACTACGCTCAGTGACAGCAGCTTCTTTACGTTCAGCTTCTGATAATTGCGCGTTGAGCTGATCAATTCTGGCTGAGCGTTCAACCGAGCCTCGCTCAAGCGCGCTGATCTTGTGACTGAGCGTCTGCTCTTCGCGGCTTGCACTGGCTTGATAGTTTTTTAGACGCTCAGACAGCTCCCGCTTCTGGGCTTCCAGGAAAGCATACTCGCGCTTATACGCGGTTTCTAAATTAACGATTTCCTGATTTGCCGCCTTTTTCTGCGATTTGCCTGTATCTGAAGAGCTGCTCTGCTTAACGGCAGGCTCAGAAACAACGGTAGCCTGGGAAGCAGTTGTGTTTTTATCTTCAGCAGCATAAACAGAACTTCCCAGTGCATTTAGCAGCAACAGAAAAAATAGCTTTCTTTTCATATTTTTAGAGGATTAGGTAATTCAAAATAACCTTGACGTATTTGCTTCTTCAATGCATCAAATAACTTTGTGATGCGCTCAATGTCGCCAGTGTCACCTGCCGTCTCAAATTTCCAGCCACTATTGGTCAATTTCTTGGCCATCCCAACCCGGTTATCTCTGGTTTGAAAAAAAAGGAAAACCGTACCCAGTTTTGCAATATCGACCAATACTTTTTCTCCATCTAACGAAATGGTCTGCTGGTAGATTCCATTTTCCTTACTCAGGCGGATTTCATCCTCTATCAAGGACCATGCCTGATTAACCGCTTTATTAGGATCAATTAACTGATTAACAATGTTATTCTCCAGATCGTTGATCACCTTGATGCGATCTTCCATCTTGAATGGAAAACCCGTTTCAATATGGCGTTTATAATCATTCAGTATCTCCATGAGCACAGGCTCCAGTTTTTTACCTGATTGCTCCGCCTGTTTGGCGTCCTTGTTCATTTTCTCTATTGAATGCTGCAGTTTCTCGATACTCACCTTTTGCCTTCTCTCTTCAACACTCAAATCAACCAATTGTGAATTCAGCGCAGCTATTTTGCTCCCATGCTTCTCCTTTTCAGTATCAAGTTGCGTCTGGAGCGTCTCGACTTCACCTCTGATCTTGGCCAGTGCCTTTGCCAAATTCTCCACACTACCTCCTATCGCAGGAGCAGAAAGCAATATCATCATCAATCCAATAGATGAAATTATTTTTCTAAAAAAATGTTTATGCATAAATTCCAATGAGTTAAATAAATTAAGGAAGCGAAATTGACAGCATTCAATCTGAAATCGATTCCTCATCAGCGAGGTCTGCATACTACAAGTTGAATATTTCATTTTCTTGACAATCAGGTTACATCGCACTTCAAACAATGACTGCTAGCAGCATCTAAAAGAACCTGCATGTATTCCCTAACTCCCTTTCAGCCATAAATACTCAAGATTTAAAATGCAAAAGGCTAGTACGCTGACTCTTTTATGATTTCTTTAAATAAGTTGATGGAGCGATCTGGAATGTATCGAAGATGGGAAGCTATTTGGTTGTCATGAAACCTTTATATTGAGTCGCTAAGATAAAAATCCTGTCAATTCAATAGTTGGAGTAAACAATGATTAATGAAGTCATATCTAAAAGAAAGGAAGTATTTCTGTTAACTGATACCGATTGGCACACCCGTACCATTCAATTTATTGTCGGCATCTTGATGTTAGCGCTCTACGTATGGATAGGCGCAGGTATTCTCAGCTTAATGTTAAATCTGTCCCAGGTTCTCAAGAATGGATGGGCAAACGTTGCCGAGCATATCATTATCGATATCGTATTGATCCTGGCAGTGCTTGAACTCATTCGTATATTACAATCCTATCTGGCAGTAGGGCGTGTAAAGGTGACTTTCATTCTGGATGTGGCATTGGTAGTGCTGATCGGAGAATTAATCGGCCTTTGGTATAAAGAGTACACATTGATGGAAGTTGGATTAAACATTACCGTAATTACAGTGCTTACATTACTACGTATTGTTTCTATACGTTTCTCGCCCGATGCTATTGATTAACTCTCTATCCATAGAAATTAAATCATCTACACAGATCCAGTAAATTCAGAACCGCATTGAGATAATTCTCCTTCATGCATCTGATTCACCTGTTTTCGGTGATCAATCAGACTGGTTAATCAGTTATTGTTGTTTATAAAAAAATGAACCGTTCCAGGTTTTCCGGAGATAAAATGATTTGAGAGGAGAAGATGAAGAATCAAATCAGCTATTCACCGGAAGTACGAGAACGAGCGATCCGATTGGTATTTGAACAGCAAAAGGAGCATGAACCGCAGTAGTCGGCCATCAAATCGACTACCGATCGAAATGATGGTGTTATTTGTTGATCAGCACAAAACACAGCACGGGGTCGAGCCAATCCGTGAACAAATCTGGATTGCCTCGTCGAGTTATTACGAACATAGGGTGCGAACGAAACCCTGATCGATTACCGAATCGGATAAAGCAGGACAGGAGACTCAAACTCGACATCCAGCGGGTATGGCAAGACAGTTTCCAGGTTTATGGCGCCCGCAAGGTATGGCGGCAATTGCAACGAGAAGGCATTGACGTTGGGCGCAGCACGAAGTGCAAGACGACGATAGTAAGCTTAAGCTATGTGCATGATTATCCACCAGACAAGATTAATCAGCAATTTGTTGCTGTACGTCCGAATCAACTGTGGATAGCAGATATCATACAGACCTCTGCATAACTGGTTTCTTGGATAGCTTAGTATTCTCAAGTGATTGATTTTATGAGTCACACATACACAGAAAAACTCTAAAAACATAGTTATGCAGAAGTCTCTTATACGGAACACCTGGTGCAAGCCAATATTAATGCTGCTTCTGTAAGCTGTACCGGCGATTCTTATGACAATCTATGACTGAAACCATCAATGGCTTGTTTAAGACCGAAGTCATCCGGCGTTGCAATCCATGGCATAGTATCGAAGAAGAGGAATTTGCCATCCTGGAATGGGTGGATTGGTTCAACAATCGAAGACTGCTGGGAGCAATCGGAAATATTCCACCGATAGAATTCGAGATAGCTTATTATCAGCAACATAAAGAGCCTACTGATACAGCTTGACCCAACAAAAATGGTCTCCGGAAAATCCGGGGCAATTCAATAATCATTTCAGCAAAAAATAAGGAGAACATGTGGCTTTTCTGCCATTTTATGTGCCCGGTCGCAAACAGTTAAAGATTATTATCATAGGCGGCGGTTATGCCGGACTCGCTGCACTGACAACGCTTGTACGATACATGCCAGATGCTGAAGTGACGATCGTTGATCCCAGAACACATCACCTCAAGATTACGCATCTTCACGAAACGTTCCGGTATCCTTTATCTGATTTGCTCGTACCCTTCGCGGAACTTGAGCAACGATTTGGCTGCCGCCATGTTTGTACTGAACTCCTCCTTGAGGAGACAACCCTGTTGCAATGGCAGAACGATAAATGCATAGCATTTGATAATGGTCTTTCACTACCATTTGATTATCTTCTGATTGCTTCTGGCGCACCTGCAAGGGATATAGATCGTAATATGGATTGTATCCTTGGGTTGAGTGATTTTATGGTAACTGCTGGCTCAGAGCTGCTAAGCAAATATTTGACCGGAAAGGGCAGCAGGAAAGATCCTGTTTCTGTTATTGGAGGAGGAGCTACCGGGATACAATTTCTGTTTGAGATCGTACATTTTCTACGACGTCACAAATTTGAAAACAGAGTACGCTTGATTGAGAGCGGGAATCGAGTGCTCAAACAGTTTCCTACCAGGCTCTCTGACTATGCACAATCCCGTATGGTTGATCTTGGAATCGATTTCTGTCCGGATACTTACTTTCGGGGGCAGCAGGATAGCGTAATTCTCCTGAAAGAAAAGAATACCAAGAGACAGTATGAACTTCCTTCCAGCCTCTCTATACTATTTTCTGGCAAGCAGCAGCAATATCAGTTTGCTGCAAACGCTTTCGGGCAAATGATTGTTAACCATAGATCATTACCGCATATATTCGTTGCGGGTGATTGTTCAATTTACCAATCTTTTGGTTCTAATGCGATGACAGCCCAATCAGCAGTACGTAAAGGAAAGCTCGCGGCGCGGAATATTTTACGGCATTCAGGTCTGCTTAAAATACTTGAGCCTTATATGCACCATGATATAGGTTATGTGGTCAGCCTTGGTTCCTCAGATGCAGTCGGCTGGTTGGCGCTTGAAAATAATGTAGTAACGGGTATTGCGGCTTATGTCATTAAAGAAATTGTAGAAGCGCAATATGATTTGCTGTTGACAGGAATAGATACCTATCTGATTTGAGGCATCGATACGCAGGAGGCTGCTGTATGTTTAATTTGTTTAATGATAAGCCGGTCGTAGGAAAGGCAAGTACAGTGATTCGTGAGTCTGAAGAGAGTGTATTCAACTTTATTGGTACTGACTTGCTTGCTAATTATCCAAGATGGTCACCGGAAGTCCGAGAGCTGGAGAAATTAACTGATGGCCCTCTGGGATTGGGAACTTTATGTCGTCAAGTACGTATTGATCAAGGGAACCGATCAGAATCCACCTTTAAGGTGGTCATCTTTGAACCTTGTATGCGCATCCGTTTTGATGGGGTATCGAATCCCTTTCGCTGTGATTACGTATTGGAATCAGCCGATCCGGCATCTACTCAGATTACGTTCACTTTCGAGCTGCTCAGCCTCGAGTTGCACATGAGACCCTTTGAGAAGCTTATTCGCATAGCTGTTCAGGATGGTGCAGAGAGAACAGTCAGAAACATCAAGAGATTAATAGAGGCCGAGTTAATTTGATTAACCCTGTGTAGGCTATCAACCACAATTTCTGATAACCTTCATCTGGATAAATTTTTAATTCATTACTGGAAAAACTTTGGAGAAAAGAAATGGATTTTATCGTTGAGAAAGACCCTGGATTGATTCCACAAGTATTGTCCAAAATTCTTGATTCATGTGTTAATGGAGTCACATTGGCTGATCCTGATCTGGAGGATTTGCCACTCGTTTATGTCAATAAAGCGTTTGAGAAAATAACAGGTTATACGCAACAAGAAACAATAGGGAGAAATTGTCGTTTCCTGCAAGGTACTGATCGTGACCAGAAAGAGCGCTATCAGTTGAAAGAAGCTATTATGAATAAACAGCCAATTGAAATCACGCTCAGAAATTACAGAAAAAATGGTGAAATGTTTTATAACCACTTAGTTATTACCCCTCTGTTTGATTGCCACGGTAATATACTTTACTACCTGGGTGTGCAATATGACGTAACACAACTGCGAAACGCTGAAGAAGAAATCAAACGGTTGACTGAGAAACTTGCTGCTTTGACAAAATAATTAGCACATGTTGCGGGTTATGCTAGTAAAACCGACCTTAAAAAGGTATCATTCCAAGCGGTCTGATTTGTAACATTACTGGATCATCAAATGATGCAGAAGAGAAATGATTTTTTAGCTGCGATCATTTATCCTTGAATCTGTCGTGATTAATTGCTGGAAGCGTGGCCGAGCGGTTTAAGGCACTGGTCTTGAAAACCAGCGACGGGCAACCGTCCGTGAGTTCGAATCTCACCGCTTCCGCCAAATGTTAATATAAGTGTCTGATAATAAAATATAGCGTAACAAATATTTCCACCATACCAAGTATTTTCCAATACAGAAATGAGTCTGAAAGAAGGGTGTTGGATTTGAGTATTCGAACTTGATTCTGTTTTAGTCTGATCAAAAAAATGTTTCATTGGTATTCTACCATTGCATCATTAAGCAGATTGAACCAGTCCGAGTTTTTTGGAGACCATTTTCGTTGAATCAAGCTGTATCAGCAGACTCTTTCTGTTGTTGATAATAAGCCATCAACGCTAGCCTTACCTCGGTTAGTTCATTCAAATGATGAAGGATTAAAACACCTCTACATCATCAACGCCGTTAAATGGCATAGACACCCCCCCTTTCCGCTCAAAGGGAATACTGCCAAGCCCCTTTAGGAACAGTCGCCCAAAGAGTCGGTAGCTCACCCTATCGGGGCTAGATTTCTGCAATTCACCCCATTGTTTCCATACTGCCCCAAGATTGCTGATCGCTTTCACTTCCATCACCATTTCACCCATGCGGGGCACAGTAACAACCTTATCGGATAGACCTTTGGCGAAAGCAGCTCCATTGAGTTCAACATCGAAAGTCATGCCATTAATAGGCAGTGCTACGTCATTGGGATTCTGGATGCGTAACTTGAGAATGAATCTTTGCTCTAGGAGACCGAGTTCCACAAGCTCGATACCAGCTAAGGTAATGTCTGGATTCTGCTTTATTCCAGCTAGTTGGGTGCAACCAGCTTCTAAAGCAGCCATACCCAGAAACAGCACCAGTATAACAATACGTTTCATGCCCCCTCCAACTAAACAACCACCGGCTAAAGCCGGTGGGTTAGAGTTACGGACTGAAAGTCCGGATACGCGTCGACTAAACGACGCGTCTTATTCCGGCTCCATTTTAAAATTATCGTTTGGATTTGGCTCAAAATGATGCTCCAAGCATTGGTTGATCATCTCTTCTGTCATCTGACCTACTGTCGCGCAGAAATACCCTCGCGCCCAAAAATGCCTTCCCCAGTATTTCTTCTTCAGGTGAGGAAATTCTTCAAACAGATAGCTCGATGTTTGTCCTTTTATTCCCCTCATGATCTCACTCGGAGCCATCTCCGGCGGGCAGCTCACCAGTATATGCACATGATCGTTACTTACTACACCCTGTACAATTCTGATTTCAAATGCTTCGCACGTCTGACGAACCAACT
>CAZKPL010000045.1:0-21321 GCA_964554625.1 uncultured Nitrosomonas sp.
ATCAGATAATCTAAATGGAGAAGAAAGCCGCAGTGGAAAATCATTCCAAAACTTGGTCAGGACGATTCAATGAACCTGTTTCTCAATTGGTGCAGCGATACACCGCCTCAGTTAATTTTGATAAGCGATTGGCTGAATATGATATACAAGGGTCGCTGGCCCATGCACAAATGCTTTCGTCAATAGGTGTAATAAGCTCGGCTGACCTGACTGCCATCGAGCAAGGCCTTGGTCAAATTCTTGAAGAAATCCGGAATAATGCCTTTGACTGGCAAATTGAGTTAGAAGATGTTCACCTTAATATCGAGAAACGGCTGACCGCGCTGATTGGTGATGCCGGAAAAAGATTACATACCGCGCGCTCCCGCAATGATCAGGTTGCTACCGATATACGGCTTTATCTGCGGGCTTCGATAGATGAGATCGTCAATCTCATCAAAATAATGCAGCAGGCTATATTGGATTTGGCTGAACAGCATATTGAGACGGTCATGCCTGGTTTTACGCATCTACAAGTGGCTCAGCCTGTTTCATTCGGTCATCATCTCATGGCATATTATGAAATGCTATGCAGAGACATGGAAAGGTTGCTGGATTGTCGCAAGCGCGTCAATAAACTGCCTTTGGGAGCGGCGGCGCTGGCCGGAACCAGTTATCCCATTGATCGCGAAAGGGTCGCACAAACGCTTGGTTTTGACGGAATCTGCCTAAACTCACTGGATGCCGTATCGGATCGTGATTTCGCAGTGGAGTTTTGTGCCTGCGCAGCACTGATCATGACTCACCTGTCGCGCTTTTCTGAAGAGCTGATTATATGGATGAGTCCTGCGTTCAGTTTCATTCAACTTGCGGATCGTTTTTGTACCGGTTCGTCCATTATGCCGCAAAAGAAAAACCCGGATGTGCCTGAGCTGGTTCGAGGGAAAACGGGGCGCGTCAATGGCCATCTGGTGGCACTGCTGACACTCATGAAATCCCAGCCGCTTGCCTACAACAAGGATAATCAGGAAGACAAAGAGCCGCTATTTGATACTGTCGACACATTGGTCGATACCCTCCGGATTTATACGGACATGCTCCCTGGTATAACCGTAAAACAGGACATCATGCGCCATGCTGCAATGCGTGGCTATGCCACCGCAACTGATCTGGCGGATTATCTGGTCAAAAAGGGGCTACCCTTCCGTGATGCACATGAAATCGTCGCCAAGGCGGTTCGCTTTGCTGAAAATAAAGGCTGTGATTTGAGCGAACTTTCGCTGTCTGAATTGAAGCAGTTTTCCTCCATCATCGAGGAAGATATTTTCTCGATTCTGACTCTTGAAGGCTCAATGAAAAGCCGCAACCATCCAGGTGGAACGGCGCCAGCGCAAGTCCGTAAAGCGATCATGCAGGCAAGGCAGGATTTAGCCAATCGATAAATCATGACCCGATTGTCCAGTAATTTATCCTTACACTCTCCCTGGCTAGAGATTGCAGCACAGATTTCTTCCCTGGATACTCGTTTTACGCTGAAAAAGATCCGTGCTATTGGCGGCGGATGTATCAATGAGGCTTACCATATTCAAGGTAACGATCAGCATTATTTTGTCAAACTAAACAAAGCAAGCAGCCTGCCCATGTTTGAGGCAGAAGCAGCGGGCCTTCAAGAAATACAAAACTCTCATGCCTTGCGCGTTCCTGACCCAAAGTGCTGGGGTCATAATGGTTTCCATGCTTGGTTGGTGCTGGAATACCTGGAATTAACAGATACCGCCAACCAGCACGCCGCAGCGCTAGGTTTGGGGCTGGCCGGCATGCATCGTATCTTCTCAGCGCAATTCGGATGGATACGTGACAACACCATTGGTTCAACCTTACAGAAAAACGATCGCTCTCCGGATTGGATTCATTTCTGGCGTCATAATCGTTTGGGATATCAGCTCCAGCTTGCAAAAATAAACGGTTATCAAGGCAAACTGCAAACCCAGGGTGAGCGGCTCATGGCAGACTTGGAATTGTTCTTCACTGGATCACGCATCAACGCCTCTTTATTGCATGGTGATCTGTGGAGTGGCAATTATTCATTCGATCCGACAGGACAACCCGTATTGTTCGATCCCGCGGTATATTATGGAGATCGCGAGGCCGATCTCGCGATGACCGAGCTTTTCGGAGGATTCCCACCACAATTCTATGCGAGCTATCAAGACGCCTACCCTCTGGATGCAGGCTATCGCACTCGTAAAATACTTTACAATCTCTACCATGTCTTGAATCACCTGAATCTGTTTGGAGGGGAATATCTGCGTCAGGCAGAGCAGATTCTGGATAGATTGCTTGCCGAAATAAGATAAAGTATGGGTCCAAGGCTTCACAATTTTTTGTGTCTGATTGTAATAGAATAAGATTTGGGTAAGATTGAACGCTAGAGCCATGATTAGGCTCTTTGTTATTTAACGAATTGAAATTGAATAAGGACTGCTATGCCACAAAGCTCAACAAATATTTATAAGCGCCTCAAAAGTCTCGAGAAGCATCTTGCTGAAGAACATCCCGATAATCCGGTGTTGGCCAAGGCTGTTCATAGTTTCCGTAAATTAGATCGCGTAGCTCAGGATATCGGGTTGCTGGACAGAAATGAATCTTACGCAACCTATGTCACCTGGTGGCCGATGATTGCGGTGCTGGGAACATTCTCGGCGGGTAAATCAACTTTTATCAATTCTTACCTGGGCCTGCATTTGCAACGTACGGGTAATCAGGCAGTTGACGATAAATTTACGGTTATTTGCTACAGTAGCGACCATGAAGTCAAGACGTTACCCGGTGTAGCATTGGATGCTGATCCGCGCTTTCCTTTTTTCCAAATCAGCCGGAGTATCACAGAAATTTCGGAAGCTGGACCACAGCGTATCGATGCTTATATCCAGCTAAAAACATGCCCTTCTGAAAAGATCCGCGGCAAGATTATGATTGACTCTCCCGGATTTGATGCAGACAGTCAACGTAACTCTACCTTGCGCCTGACACAGCATATCATTGATTTATCCGATCTTGTGCTCGTATTCTTTGATGCGCGCCATCCAGAACCAGGCGCCATGAAAGATACCCTGGAATACCTGGTAGCAGGCACAATCAATCGCGCTGACTCAAATAAATTCCTTTATATCCTCAACCAGATGGATGTAACCGCCAAAGAAGATAATCCTGAGGAAGTTGTCTCTGCTTGGCAGCGGTCCCTTGCCCAGGCAGGCCTGCTGGCTGGTAAGTTTTACCGGATTTATAATCCTGATGCAGCATCACCGATTGAAGATTCGCAAATCAAAGAACGTTATGAAAAGAAACGTGAAGAAGATATGGCAGAAATCAATACTCGCATGCAGCAAATCGAAATCGAACGATCTTATCGTATAGCCGGTATGCTCGAGCAGACGGCAGAAACCATTGAGAACCAGGTTATCCACAAGCTTACCAGCATGCTCCATAGCTGGAAAAAAAGAGTCATCCTCTTTGATGGCATCCTATTCAGCACATTGCTGCTTCTAAGCGGCGCGGCTTTATATCAGACAAACAACTGGGACTTGTTGAAAACATTTTGTGAAAATGTCATGGCAAATGAAACGCCTTCACTCGTCATGCTTGCCTCGTTACTAGTCTTTATTGGCTATACTCATTTTACTGTCCGCAGCAAGGCAGCTAACAGTATCATCAAGAAACTTCCTGAAGAATTTGGTCATGATCATACTGCCTGCAAGCAATACACGCAGGCATTCATCAAGAGTACAGCGGCCTACCGGCCCATGTTTCTACAAAAACCAGCCGGCTGGAATACGGCCAATCAACAGATACTCGGCCAGGTCAAGAATGAAGCCAATGATTATATTCAGTCATTGAATGATCTATTTACTAACCCATCTGGTCGCAAAGCTGAAGTTGAAGAAGAATCCGCAGTAGAAACCGTGACTGAGGTGGAAACCAAAACCGAGCAACCCTAAGAAGAAGCACTAAGGAGTCTCTGAATAAATCCAATTCGAACTGGATGCCTGACTTCGCGGATATGCACAACTTATTCAGAGGCTTCCTCATACAAAGCAGTCTATTACGTTGAAAAGATTAACCTTACCTTTCAAATGAAAATCCGTAGTCAAACACCCCGGTCATGCCGGGGTTGCCTTTGGCTAACATCGAAGCATCAGCTTCTTTGAAGTCTTGTCCGCACCTTTACGCCAAGAGAGTTTCACTTGCCCCCAGGCTTGTTGGTTTTAGTTTCAATAATCTCGGCATCTTCAATTTCGACATACTTCTCTTCCCCATCAAACCTGCCCGACTTTTGCAGTTTACGACGTAGCCACCAGAATCTTATTCCTATACCAGCAGCCACGATCACAAATAAAGCAAGAAAAATCGAGAAAAAGAACATACCCACAAACAGTATTCCAATGAATATCGGAATAAGCGCCAAGTAAAATAGCCAGCGCTGGAAAGGGGAACCAGGAGCAGATCCGTCCTGCGGCGACGCTGTCTGCTTATAATCAATTATTCTGCTGATGATTATTTTTCTATGATCATCATTCATTGTGTCAACTCCTCTATTTCTGCTACCGTTTTAGGCACAGCGACAGTCAGCACTTCATGGCCAACGGATGTTACAGCCACATCATCCTCGATACGCACACCTATATTCCAGAAATGCTGCGGAACATTATCTGCTGGACGAATATAACACCCTGGTTCTACCGTTAAGGTCATCCCGGGTGACAAACAACGCCATTGACCTTTCAACTTGTATTCCCCCGCATCATGCACATCCAATCCGAGCCAATGTCCAGTACGGTGCATGTAAAAACGTTTGTAATCTTCTGACTGAATCACCGCGTCCACGCTACCTTGACAAAGGCCCAGATCAATAAACCCCTGAGCAAGCACCTGCAAGGCAGCTTGATGGGGCATGTCCCAGGTATTCCCGGGCTGCACTGCCGCAATCGCGGCCATTTGGGCAGAGAGCACAAGCTGGTAAATATCCTTTTGCGCCGAGGAAAATTTTCTATCTACCGGAAAGGTGCGCGTGATATCAGCCGCATACCCGTCGAATTCGCAGCCGGCATCGATCAGCAGCAAGTCACCGGAATGGAGCTGTGCATTATTTTCGATGTAATGCAATACACACGCATTAGCACCCCCTGCCACGATGGGTGTATAGGCTGGCGCTTGCGCGCCATGCCGGCGAAACTCATGCAATAGCTCGGCTTCGATCTCATATTCATACATGCCAGGTTTAGTCTTCTGCATCGCCCGGCAATGGGCTCCAGCAGAAATCTTGGCTGCATGGCGCATGAGTGAAAGTTCCTCCTCACTTTTGAACAAGCGCATCTCATCCAAAATGTGGCGGACATCGCGTATTTCACTGGGAGCGGATACGCCGCTACGCGCCTGTTCCCTTACTCGATTGATCCAGTTGATGAGACGCGCGTCCCATGCCGCATCCTGCCCGAACATAGAGTAGACAACGGGTTGATTCTCCAATAATTTGGGTATCCAATCATCCAATTTAGCAATAGGATAAGCGGCATCAAAGCCATATGCCTCACGCGCCGCATCGGGTCCGTAACGGAAGCCATCCCAGATTTCACGTTCCTTATCTTTTTCCCGGCAAAACAGTATCTGCTCAGCGTTGCCCTGATTACTCCCGGGAATGATGACCACCACGGCTTCAGGTTCAGGAAATCCCGTCAGGTAGTAAAAATAACTATCAAAGCGATAGGGATAAAAAGCATCGCGGTTTCTGAGTCTTACAGGAGAAGTTGCAATGATGGCAACCCCTTTCTGCATCTGCGACGATAAGCGCAAACGCCGATCGTTAAAGGTTTTGATTTGATTCATATTGACTTGTTCTTTTTACAGAGATATCAACGGAAAGCAGCGCAAAATGGCTACTTTCACAAAGATTAATGAGCTTGCTCCCAATTATTACCTACACCCACTTCGACCTGAAGGGGTACGTTAAGTTTGCCGACACTTTCCATTAAATCCGGCAATGCATTTTTTATGATATCGACCTCTTCATCCGTCACTTCCAGCACTAATTCGTCATGAACCTGCATGATGAGTTTGCTGTGCATTTTTTCCTTTATCAGCCATTCATGCACCGCAATCATAGCAAG
Source organism: uncultured Nitrosomonas sp. (assembly GCA_964554625.1). Classification (GTDB taxonomy): domain Bacteria; phylum Pseudomonadota; class Gammaproteobacteria; order Burkholderiales; family Nitrosomonadaceae; genus Nitrosomonas. The sequence goes on from CAZKPL010000045.1 coordinate 6,144, forward strand.
CTTAATAATATCTGCTGCGGTTCCTTGCATAGGCGCATTAATTGCGGCGCGTTCCGCTCCCTGTCTACGATTGTGATTGGAGCTGTTGATTTCTGGGAGCCATAACCGGCGACCGAATACGGTCTCGACATATCCCCTTTCTCTTGCCTGCACACGGGTCCTCTGCATGTAATCAGCTACCCCGGGATACCGGGCGAAATAACGGTCGATATAAACGCGCGCGGCACTCCGTTCAATCCCTAATTGAGCAGCCAAACCAAAATCTGACATACCATAAATCAGGCCGAAATTAATCACCTTGGCGTAGCGGCGCTGTTCCTGATTAACTTGTGCCACTGAGACCCCAAATACTTCTGCCGCAGTGGCACGGTGAATATCCTCACCCGCAGCAAATGCCTTGAGCAATCCTTCATCACGAGAAATATGCGCCATGATGCGTAATTCAATCTGGGAATAATCTGCTGAAATAATATGACAACCAGCAGGTGCTATAAATGCCTCACGGATACGCCGGCCTTCCTGCCTGCGTACAGGAATGTTTTGCAAATTGGGATCATTGCTAGCCAGTCGTCCAGTCACGGCCACTGCCTGCGCATAATTGGTATGTACCCGCCTGGTGCTGCCATCCACCATTAACGGTAATTTATCCGTGTAAGTCGATTTGAGTTTAGCCAGACCACGATACTCGAGCAGAATCTTGGGCAACGGATAATCTAGCGCGAGTTGCTGCAAGACGTCTTCATCGGTCGATGGGGAGCCTTTCGGTGTTTTCTTGATAACCGGCAATTTGAGCTGGTTAAACAAAATTTCCTGGATTTGTTTGGTTGAATTTAAATTGAATACTTGGCCAGCAATCGAACAGGCCTGCTGTTCCAGAATCAGTAATTGCGCTTCCAGTTCACGGCTTTGCGCCTGTAAAAGCGCCACATCCAGCAGCACGCCATTGCGCTCAATCTGAAATAATACGGCTAGCAGTGGCATCTCGAGATGATGATAAACATAGCTGAGTTGCGCCTGACTTTCGATTTCAGGGTATAAGCGCTGATGCAATCGCAGTGTAATATCAGCATCTTCTGCTGCGTAACGAGTGGCCTGCTCAATCATCACTTGGTCAAATCCGATCCGGCTCGCGCCCTTACCCGTGATTTCATCATAGGTAATTGTTTTTATACCCAAATGGCGCAATGCCAGGCTATCCATATTATGCGATTGATGGGATTCCAGCACATAAGACTGCAATAATGTGTCATGGACAATACCATTCAGATCGATGCCATGATTGGCAAAAACATGCTTATCGTATTTCAGGTTCTGCCCGACTTTCAATTTTTCCGGATTCTCAAGCCAAGGTTTCATTTTGCTCAATACTAAATCAATATCCAATTGTTGCGGCGCACCGGGAAAGCAGTGAGTGAGCGGTAGATAAGCCGCTTCACCTGCATCAATACATAAGGAGATTCCTACAAGCTGGGCCTGCATGGGATTTAAGCTGGTTGTCTCAGTATCGAGTGAAACCAGTGGCGCTGCTTCACAGCGTGCCAACCATTTATTCAGCTGCGCTTCCGTAAGAATGGTTTCATAAACAGGCGAGATCTCTCCTCCAGGCAAAGGCTCAGCTTGACGTTGGCGATTCGTCCCCGGAATGGGATCCAGATTAGCAGAGTCCGGCTGCATATTTTGCTGCAGCTCCCGCAACCAGGTTCTAAAGTCCAGATGTTCAAAGAGCGCCGCCAATTTCTGAATATCTTGGGGCTTAATGATCAAATCATGTAAATCAACCGGCAGCATCACATCGCACTTAATCGTCAGTAACGTACGTGATATCTGCAGCCAAGGTAATGCTTTGCGCAGATTTTCTCCGACGACCCCGCTTATTTCACTAGCATGTGCGATGATATTATCCAAGGCACCGTATTGTGTCAGCCACTTCGCTGCTGTTTTAGGGCCCACTTTCTCAACCCCTGGAATGTTATCTGCACTGTCGCCTACCAGTGCCAGGTAATCGAGTATCTGTGCAGGACTGACACCAAATTTCTGCTGCACACCTGCTTCATCCAGGATTTCATTGTTCATGGTATTAATCAGCTTGATATCAGGATTGACCAATTGGGCGATATCTTTATCCCCTGTTGAAATAATACATTGCATACCTGACTGATTCGCTTTTTTAGCGAGCGTCCCGATCACATCATCTGCCTCGACACCTTCTATTATCAGCAAGGGCCAACCCATCGCATCGATGCATTCATGCAATGGCGCAATTTGCTGAGATAAATCTGCTGGCATGGGAGGACGATGTGCTTTGTATTGCGGGTAAATATCGTCACGAAAAGTTTTGCCTTTTGCATCAAACACGCACGCGCTATAATCTGCATGATATTCCTTGTACAAGCGCCGTAACATGTTGAGCACACCATAAATTGCGCCAGTTGGCTCATTTTGGCGGTTACGTAAATCGGGTAATGCATGAAATGCACGATATAAATAAGATGAGCCATCAACTAACAAAAGCGTTTTCATCTAATAAAGGACCTCTATGAGTTTGCAAGAAAAACTGAGCGGCATCATGTCTCTTGAGAAGCCCTGGTCAATAAGGGAATCATGGCGTGTCTTTGGCATTATGTCAGAGTTTGTTGAAGGCACAGAACGTCTTGAATATATTCAACCGGCAGTCAGTATATTCGGGAGCGCACGCACCGAGCCGGATCATCCTTATTATAAATTAACTGAGGTCATTGCACGGCAATTGTCGGATGCAGGTTTCTCTGTGATTTCCGGCGGCGGCCCAGGCATTATGGAAGCAGCAAACAAAGGTGCCTATTTTGGTAAATCGCCCAGTGTAGGACTGAATATCCAGTTGCCTCATGAGCAGCATCGCAATGTCTACCAGGATGTCAGCCAATCATTTCGTCACTTTTTTGCCAGAAAATACATGTTCGTCAAATTTGCGACAGCTTATATCGTCATGCCTGGTGGATTTGGTACCGTGGATGAATTGATGGAAGCGCTGACACTGGTGCAAACAGGTAAGACAAGGAAAATACCGATTATTCTAGTATGCTCGGATTTTTGGCGAGGCTTGCTTGACTGGTTCCAGCAAGTGCTCATCAATGAAGGTTATATTTCTCCGGAAGATATGAATCTGATTCAGATTATCGATGAGCCCGCGCAGATTGTCGATGCCATCTTTCAACATTATGAAACCTGTGGCTTTGAACCGACTCCTGCCGAAAGAGAAATTCAACTCAATTTATAACAATCCACTTTATTTCAGATAGAATGAACGCTACCATCCGCCGGGAATCAGCATGCAATCCATAAAGACTATTCTATTTTTGTGTGCTATTTGGTATACGTTATCAGTATCCGCACAATCCAATGAGAAACCAAAGGATTTACAGCCCCTTCCCGAACTACCCGATTTAGCGCCACATGAGGAGCCGCAACTGCCTGACCTGGGAGATTCCTCATTGGAACCACAGGTGACAATTATCAAGGGTAAAGAAGAAACTGTGGAGGAATATCGGGTCAATGGTCAGTTATATATGATTAAAGTCATCCCTCGTATCGGCAAACCATTCTACCTTTTAAATAAACGCAGTCCCGTAGGCGAGCCCCATCGGGGCGATCTTGAAGGTTATGGTGTGAACGTACCAATGTGGGAGCTTTACAGATTTTGATACCAAACGAAACTAGCCTAAGAAAATAATCGCTACGTGAGGCTCAAATCTACCTATTGACGCTTTTTCTACCTGTTTATACATGTCTGTCTTTACTCCGGTTACCCAGGAACAACTCTCGGTCTGGCTTCAAAATTATTCACTCGGCACCCTGATCAATCTTCAAGGTATCTCATCGGGTATTGAAAATACCAATTATCTCGTTACCACAACGGTTGGCAAATACATTCTGACATTGTTTGAAAAACTGACTGTTTCAGAACTCCCCTTCTATCTTAATCTGATGGCTCATTTATCGAATCAAGGTATTCCGTGTCCCAACCCAATTGCCACTCGCGAACAAAAACTGCTGGGTGAATTGAATGGCAAGCCAGCCAGCATCGTTACCTTTTTACCGGGTAAATCACTGACACATCCCACTCTCGCAGAATGCGCCGAAATTGGCGGAATGTTAGCCAGAATGCATTTATCTGGCTTATCTTACCCTATAAAGATGGCCAATCCGCGCGGCTTAACATGGTGGAATGCTGCGGCAAAAGAGGTGATGCCGTTTCTTGCCAGAGAAGAACAAACACTACTTAGTGAAGAGTTGCAATTTCAATCATTACATCGAACAGACGTTTTGCCGCAGGGAGTGATTCATGCCGATCTGTTCCGCGACAATGTCTTATTTATTGATACATCGATCGGCGGCATCATCGATTTCTATTTTGCGTGTAACGACACATTCTTGTACGATCTTGCCATCACAATCAATGATTGGTGCATATCTGAAGATATCGTACTGGATGAAATGCGCACGCGAACGCTTTTGTCGGCATATCACCGTATACGCCCCCTCGTCAGAGAGGAGCACAAGGCATGGCCACAAATGCTGCGCGCTGGCGCACTGCGTTTCTGGATATCGCGTTTATATGATTATTATCTGCCCCGGGAAGGAGAACTCACTCACAAGAAGGATCCCGGACATTTCAGAGAAATTCTGAAATGTCACCTGGCTAATCATTCCGGATTGATGCGAATCTGGATTAGCTGATCGACTTAAAAATCTATGTACTGCCTTGATCTCCAGGCCGGCCAAAAAGAAAAAAATGAATACATTTTGAAATCAAATAACCCGTTACAAAATTCATTGGAGAAAACAAAATTGATAGAAGCTCGACACGTTCGCGGTAGGCAAGGATTGCAATGGATACTGAGTGGTTTTTATTTATTCCGCCTATCCCCTTTTGTATGGATATTGCTGTGTTTCACTCTCATATTGATCGCTGCGACACTGGAGCTTCTGCCAGTGCTGGGGAAATTTATTTTCACGCTTATTTCTCCCGTTTTTATGGCGGGAATCATGACAGGTTGCAGAAGTCTGGAGCAAGGTAGTCAATTAGAGCTGGGTCATTTATTTCTCGGTTTCAGAAAGAATACTGCACCGCTGATTACGGTAGGCGGATTTTATCTGATAGGCCAGGTACTGATAATCGGCGTATTCATGATGATAGGAGGAAGCGCGCTTGTCGATATGTTGCTTTATGGCAAAAGATTCGATGAACAAGAACTGATGGAAGTGATGGATAACGCCCTGTCTGCTTCACTGGCTGGATTGCTCCTGACAGTCCCGCTCATGATGGCAGTCTGGTTTGCTCCACTGCTGGTCATGTTCGAGAATATGCCGCCCCTGATTGCGATACGAAAAAGCTTTTTTGCCTGCCTGAAAAATATCATCTCCTTTCAGATCTATATGATCGTCCTCGTCATACTGCTTGTCCTGGCCATCATGCCTTACGGGTTAGGGCTTTTCCTATGGATCCCCACTGTATTTGCTTCAATCTATGTTAGCTACCAGGATATTTTTCAATCTGGATCGACGCCTACCGGCAAAGAAGTTACAGAGGGAAAAGAAGAGATAGAAAATAAAGAAAATACCGAAAGCAGCCAACTGCCCCGCGACTGATTTTCACTGCGGTGTCAATTTGGCATATTCCAGCAGGAGCCATTTGGTTCCTGCACGATTGAACTGAACCTGAACCCGCCTATCAGGACCCTGGCCCTCATAGTTAATGATAACGCCAGCTCCAAATTTTGCGTGCGAAACATTCTGTCCTATGCGCCAGCTGGTCAGCTGTTCTGCTGAATCCCGAGACAATTTTCCCGTCATCGTCATCCCCCCTTCCGCAGGAGACTGCCCCCATGAACTTCTGCCAGAGGAAAATCCAGCCCCCTCATTGGAAGACCGGTAAGAACCCATGCTTGCCTTTGATAGAGGCCGCAGCCATTTCAGCAAATGCTCAGGGATCTCATCGATAAATCGTGAAGGAATATTGTAATGCGTCTGGCCATGCAGCATCCGGCTTTGCGAAAAGCTTAAATATAACCGCCGCCGCGCGCGCGTCGTAGCCACATACATCAAACGCCGCTCTTCTTCCACGCCATTCACTTCATTGCGGCTATTGTCATGCGGAAACAGCCCTTCTTCCAGTCCACTCAGAAACACAGTATGAAATTCCAGCCCCTTAGCTGCATGCACGGTCATGAGCTGCAATGCATCCTGGTGATTATCTGCCTGATGCTCTCCCCCTTCGAGTGAGGCATGGGAAAGAAATGCCACCAGGCTGTCATCTTCAGCTTCATGAACGAAACTGGTCGCCGCATTGACCAACTCATTGAGATTTTCCAGCCGTTCCGTTCCCTCACGTTCCGAACTGTAATGATTCAATAATCCGCTATAAGTCAGCATATAGCGAATTGCCTCAGGCAAGGGCAAATCAGCGCACGCATGCTGCATCGTCATCAACAGCGACACAAAACCTGGAAGCCCCTTTCTTACTTTGCCCTCATCAGAGATAGCTGCTGCTTCGCCGCCACATTTCTTGAGCGCTGCGGCCCATAAGCTTGTTTGATGCAATTTCGCCTCATCCTGCAATTGCTCCAGGCTGCGTACGCCAATGCCCCGGGGCGGGAAATTGATCACCCGTAACAGCGCATGATCATCATCAGGATGCGCAATCAAGCGCAGATAAGCAAGTGCGTGCTTGATCTCCTGGCGTTCAAAAAAGCGCATGCCGCCATAAACCCGGTAAGACAACGCGGCATTGAACAGACTATGTTCCAGGACGCGTGACTGTGCATTGGATCGATAAAGCAAAGCGATATCGGAGAGCGCAATCCCTTCTGAATGCAGCACTTGGATCTCATCCACGATAAAAGCCGCTTCATCAAAATCTGTCACGGCGTTATACACCCGCACGGGCTCGCCTCGTCCTTCAGCAGTCCACAAATTCTTGCCAAGGCGCCCGCGATTGTTTTCTATCAAGGCATTGGCTGCTTCCAGAATATTGCCATGTGAACGGTAGTTTTGTTCCAGCTTGATAATTTTCGGAATCCCAAAATCACGCTCAAGATCCTGCATATTCCCAGTATGGGCGCCGCGGAAAGCATAAATACTTTGATCATCATCGCCGACAGCGAATACGGCAGCCTGTTTTGGTGATCCCACGCCTGCCAGCAGCTTGAGCCATTGATATTGCAATCGGTTGGTATCTTGGAATTCATCCACCAGGATATGGCTGAAGCGGTCACGATAGTGATTCCGCAGAATCTCGTTGCCAGTCAATAACTCGTAACAGCGCAACAGCAGCTCGGCAAAATCAACGATCCCTTCCCGCATACATAATGATTCATAGACGCGGTAAAACTCGAGCATGTTGCGCGTAAAATTATCATACACTTCAACCTGCGCAGCACGCCGCCCCTCTTCTTTTGCATGATTAATAAACCATTGGATCTGGCGGGGAGGAAATGCTTTCTCATCAACGGCAAGATCTTTCAGCAGTCGCTTGATCACCGCCTGCTGATCGCCCATATCGAGAATCTGGAAAGTTTTTGGCAATCCCGCATCCTGATAATGTGCGCGCAACATACGATGACATAACCCATGGAAAGTCCCGATCCACATTCCTTGCATATTGATGGGCAGCATCGCCGCAAGGCGCGCGATCATTTCTTTGGCTGCCTTATTGGTAAACGTGACCGCGAGAATACCGCTGGGACTCGCTTGTCCTGATTGAATCAGATAGGCAATACGTGTTGTCAGCACCCGTGTTTTGCCACTCCCTGCACCCGCCAGTATCAATGCCGGCTGATGAGGTAAAGTGACCGCTTCAAGTTGCTGTGGATTCAATCCAGAAAGTAAGGAAGTCATAACTCAGAAGGAGGTGTTGCAGTTTACTCAGCTTGTACCTGCCTGAGAGCGAACAATGAGAAACTATCATAACGCTCACTCCCTTCCCAGGCAGGCTTTGTAAAACTATTGTTTGCTTTTTGCGGTCAGATCCAGGATCAATGGCGTCAAAACCAATTCAATCGCCATGCCCATTTTGCCGCCCGGCACAACAATGGTATTGGGACGCGACATGAACGAATCATGAATCATATTCAACAGGAAAGGAAAATCCACAGATTTGTAATCGCGGAAACGGATCACCACCATGCTTTCATCCAGCGTCGGAATCTCACGGGCAATAAAAGGATTGGAGGTATCGACCATTGGAACACGCTGAAAATTGATATGTGTCTGTGAAAACTGCGGCGTAATATAGTGCACATAGTCGTGCATACGGCGCAGAATGGTCTGTGTCACGGCCTCTGCTGAATAACCGCGAGCACTGGTATCACGGTGAATTTTCTGTATCCATTCCAGATTGACGATAGGGACCACGCCCACGAGGAGATCCACGTATTTTGCCACATCCGCGGTATCGCTTTTTACACCGCCGTGCAGACCTTCATAAAACAAAAGATCGGTACCGGGCCCGATCGGTTTCCAAGGCGTAAAGGTGCCAGGTTTCTGATTGTAAGGGGCAGCCTCTTCTTCATTATGAAGATATAGGCGGGTCATCCCCGAGCCTGTTTCACCATATTCCTTGAACAGGGCTTCCAGTTTCTCAAATTCATTCGCTTCTGGCCCAAAATGGCTGATAGGGCGCCCGCCGCTTTTCTCTGATTCAGCTACTGCATTTCTCATGGCGTCCCGGTCGTAGCGGTGGAAACTATCTCCTTCCACGATAGCGACATTCAATTTTTCCCGACGAAAGATATGCTCGAAACTATTCTTAACCGTGGATGTACCGGCACCGGATGATCCGGTCACGGCAATAACGGGATGTTTTTGCGACATTTTGCTACTATCTCCTTAAATATAAACAATAATGCTAAATTTACCGATGATCTCTACGCCACTGGCAATAACCTTGTATGATACCTCCTTTCCATACTGTTTTGACAGGTAATAACCTGAAAATATAAATTGAAAGCAATCCGGCAAGCTCTGAATAAGTCGTCAGATAGCATGAAGTAAAGGAAGACGGAGCGCAGGAAACGAGAGAACGAACGGAGTAAATTTCAATAAAACAAGCGTAGTGAAGCGCATCGTTGGCGGTTGATGCGGTTCATGCTCCGGCGCATCATCTACCCAACATCACAATACCTTATTCACGTCTCCCACTGCTTTCCAGGAGATTGACTATCACTTACTTAACACAACGAGGACTCTTGCCTGCGCCCCTGGCTTGCTGTTGTAACCGTTGCGCCTGAGGTATCCGTGCCTGCAGATCCTGGATACGCGTAGCATGGGAAGGATGCGTTGAGAGAAACTCGACAGGTTGGCTACCGTGGCTGGCTTGCGCCATCTTTTGCCATAGGGTGATGCTTTCCGCAGGATTAAAGCCCGCTTTCGCCATGAGATCCAGCCCAATCGTATCGGCTTCACTCTCATGTAATCGGCTAAAAGGCATGATAACCCCATACTCCGCGCCGATCCCCAGTAAACTGATCGCAGTCTGGCCCATTGCTGTCTGCGGCGCTGCTACCGCTTGAACCAGGGCTATTCCTGCTTGCGCGCCTAATTGCTGCGACATGCGTTCATTACTGTGTCTGGCCAGGACATGACCTACTTCATGACCGATGACGGCAGCTAATTGATCCTGATTATCGACCAGATCTATCAGGCCGGTATGTACCCCAATTTTTCTACCTGGCAGTGCAAACGCATTCAGCGATGGATCGTCAAACACGACCACTTCCCATTCTCCTCCAATTTCACGCGTGATCGCATTGGCAATACAGCTTACAAATTGGTTATTTTTGTTGTGATGGCTAATGGGTTTTTCCTTTTTCAAATTTTCAAAAGCCTGAAGCCCCATGCTATCCAGTTCAGCATCTGGCATAAAAACCAATTGCGTTCTGCCCGTTGGCGACGTGGCGCACGCAGTCAGAAAAAAGATAAATAACAAGGTGCAAAACGGCTTTAAGTATTGATTAATGATCATTTCAAAACCCTTCGATAAATATTCGTGAATTGAGGCTATCATGAGCGGTTGGAACGTATCAAGCGCATTTGTTCACGGTATAATCGGATCCTTTCTTTACCGCCAGGAAATTCGTTACATGCAAGAAAAATACCATCCTCAGGAAATCGAACAAATCGCACAGCAACACTGGGAAAAATCTGCCGCATTCAACGTGACGGAAAACCCTGGCATGCCTAAATACTACTGTCTGTCGATGTTTCCCTATCCATCCGGCAAGCTGCACATGGGGCATGTGCGTAACTATACGATAGGCGATGTATTGTCCCGTTACCACCGCATGCAGGGCTATAACGTCCTGCAACCCATGGGCTGGGATGCATTTGGATTGCCAGCCGAGAATGCAGCCATGCAGCATGGTGTTCCTCCAGCCAAATGGACATATGACAATATTGCCTACATGCGCAAGCAATTGCAAAGCCTGGGACTGGGTATTGACTGGAATCGCGAAATCGCAACCTGCGATCCACACTATTACCACTGGAATCAATGGCTATTCCTGCGCATGCTGGAAAAAGGCATCGCCTACAAGAAAACCCAGGTGGTGAACTGGGATCCCATTGATCAAACCGTATTGGCTAATGAGCAAGTCATCGATGGATGCGGCTGGCGTACCGGTGCGCTGGTAGAAAAACGCGAGATTCCCGGCTACTACCTGGCCATCACTCAGTATGCCGATGAGTTGCTCAATGATCTGGACAAGCTGCCCGGATGGCCCGACCGCGTCAAAACCATGCAGGCTAACTGGATTGGTAAAAGCTATGGCGTCGATATCATTTTCCCTGCTGATAAAGAATCTGGCACCCCTCAAGATCTAAAAGTATTTACCACGCGCGCAGACACCCTGATGGGCGCAACTTATGTCGCGGTAGCCGCCGAGCACCCACTCGCACTCCATGCCGCAAAAGATAATCCAAAACTTGCTGAATTCATTGAAGAATGCAAACACGGCGCCACCATGGAAGCAGAACTGGCTACCCAGCAAAAGAAAGGCATGGATACCGGCTTATCCGTGCTTCACCCGCTTACCGGAGAAAGCCTTCCAGTATGGGTCGCCAATTATGTGCTCATGAGTTACGGCGAAGGCGCTGTCATGGCTGTTCCGGCGCATGACGAACGTGATTTTGAATTTGCCACCCAATATGCCTTGCCGATTAAAACTGTCATCAAACCTGAAGACGGCGATACAGACACGGTACTGACTCAAGCCTACGTCGAGTACGGCATCACCTTTAACTCGGGAGAATTCTCAGGGCTGGAATTTCAAGCCGCGGTCGAAGCCATTGCAGCCGCGCTGCAACACAAGGGGCTAGGGGAAAAACGGATGCGCTATCGTCTGCGCGATTGGGGCATCTCACGCCAGCGCTACTGGGGGTGTCCCATCCCATTGATTCATTGCGATCATTGCGGGGTCGTTCCTGTCCCGGATGATCAGCTTCCCGTCGTGTTACCGGAAGATATGGTGCCAGACGGCTCGGGTAACCCTCTGGCAAAATCGCCGTCATTTTATGAATGCGCCTGCCCTCGGTGCGGTCAATCCGCGCGCCGTGAAACCGACACCATGGACACGTTCGTCGACTCATCCTGGTATTACATCCGTTATACCTGCCCGGATCAAGGTTCCGCCATGGCGGATTCACGAGTGAACTACTGGTTACCGGTAGACCAGTATATCGGCGGGATTGAACATGCCATTTTGCATCTGCTTTATTCGCGATTCTGGAGCAAAGTCATGCGTGATCTGGGATTGATTTCCCTCGACGAGCCTTTTACCAATCTGCTGACCCAGGGCATGGTGTTGAATGAAATCTTCTTCCGTAAAATGGACACCGGCCGGATCACCTATTTTAATCCGGCAGAGGTGGATATTCATTTTGATGAAACAGGCAAGCGATTTGGCGCTGTGTTGCATGCCGATAATCAACCCGTTGAATCGGGCGGTATCGGCACCATGTCAAAATCAAAAAATAATGGAGTGGACCCCCAGGAGCTAGTGGAATCATACGGCGCCGATACCGCCCGATTGTTCATGATGTTTGCCAGTCCGCCCACCCAAACGCTGGAATGGTCCGATGCGGGCGTGGAAGGATCTTTCCGTTTTCTCAAACGTTTGTGGAGGCTCGCTTACAGTCATTTGCAGCAAGGCGGCATCCCTGCCGGGCAGCTTGACGCCGGTATGCTCTCGCCTGAACTCAAATCGTTGCGGTGCCAGCTTCACCAGACGATTGCCAAAGTAACCGACGATCTGGGACGCCGCCATACTTTCAATACTGCCATTGCTGCTGTGATGGAATTGATGAACGAGCTGGCCAAACTGCAAACGACTGATTCAGCAGCGCGTCAACTCATGCAAGAAGCGCTGGAAAGCATTGTTCTGCTGCTATCACCGATCGTTCCGCATATTTGCCACGCGCTATGGCAGAAACTCAAACCAGGCACGGAACTGCTCGATCAATCATGGCCCAAGGCCGATCCTCAGGCGTTGCTCCAGGATGACATCGAACTCGTTGTCCAGGTCAACGGTAAATTACGCGCTCAAATACGTGTCGCCAAAGATGCGGATCGCGCGGCAATCGAACGTATCGCCCTCAATCATGAGCATATTAAAAAAACCATTGCCGAGCAATCAGTGAAAAAAGTGATTGTCGTACCAGGAAGGTTGATCAATATTGTCGTTTAAAAATAATGCACTGCTGCCCTGAATTATTGATAAACAAAGATACTCAAATGCTGGATCTAAACTGGAAATAAGCGCTATCGACACCATGAAACCCACCCGTGCATTCCTTGTTATAAGCCTTATGTTCGCACTCACTGCCTGCGGTTTCCATTTGCGCGGACAAATCACCGCCCTTCCATTTAATTCTATTCATGTCACCGCGCCACCAGGCCATCCCATCAGAATAGATGTCGAGCGGGCCATTCGTGTCAGCACCAATGCAAAAGTTGTCAAAAAACCGGAAAAAGCTCAGGCCATCCTGCAGATCCTGAGCGCGATCAATGAAAAGAAAATCCTGTCTCTTTCAATTGGCGGGCGTGTCAGGGAATTTCAGCTAGGCTATCGTGTTTCCGCGCGACTGGTTGATACCAAAGGAACGGAAATCGCACCTGTTGAGGAGATCAACGTGACACGGGTGCTCCCTTTCCTTGACGAACAGGTGCTCGCCAAGGCAGCAGAAGAGGAAATGCTTTACAAGGACATGCAGATAGACGCTGTGCAGCAGATCATCCGGCGCATCGCCGCGCTCAAGCCTCCTCAATCGTTTTGAGAAAATGTTAAAGCTTGCATAACCCTAATTAAACTCATTGATGAGCATCAACCCCGGCCAGCTTTCCCGTCACTTGCAAAAGCAGCTCGCGCCGCTTTATACCATCACAGGTGACGAGCTGCTGCTCGCAATGGAGGCAGCAGACACGATCCGCGCTCATGCCCGGCAACATGGCTATACCGAGCGGGACATTTTTACGGTGGATCACCGTTTCGACTGGTCGAGTCTGCAACGATGGAATTGCCAATCGTCATTATTTGGCGAACGGCGGCTGCTCGATCTCCGCATCCCTTCAGGCAAGCCTGGAAAAGAAGGCGGCATCGCTATCGAAACACTCTGTCAGAGCCAGCCTCCTGATACCATAACGCTCATAACGCTGCCTAGAATTGATAAACAGACCCAGACCAGCAAATGGTTTAAAGCGCTTGAGCATTCAAGCGTAATGATCGCAGCCGATCCGATAGAATACTCCCGGCTGGCAAACTGGATTGAGCAACGCCTGGCGATGCAAGAACAGCGCACTGCGCCGGATACCCTGCAATTTCTCGCAGACAAGGTAGAAGGCAATCTTCTGGCGGCCCAGCAGGAAATCAGGAAGCTGGCCTTGCTCTATCCGCCTGGCATGCTTTCTTTTGAGCACGTCAAGAATGCGGTGCTCGATGTCGCGCGCTATGACGTATTCAGCCTGTCTGAGGCCATGCTGACAGCGGATACCGTGCGCTACACCCGTATCCTGGAAGGGTTGCAAGGTGAAGGCACGCCCCCTCCCCTGATTCTGAGCGCGCTGACCGAGCCCATTCGCACGCTGCTGCAAATTCACCAGGCAGTGGGCGCAGGCAAGCCGCTGGCGCAAGCGTTAAAAGATGCGCGTGTCTGGAGTCAGCAGCAGAAAATCATGACGGCTGCCGTAAAACGCTTGTCTCCTCGATTACTTCTGCAGGCGCTCTTGCACGCGGCAAGCATCGACAGAATGATCAAAGGCATCACCCAGGGCGATATTGGAAATGAATTACTGCAACTTGGATTGCGCCTCACGATTCGCCCTTGTTTTGCGCGCTGAGATTTCCGGGTTTCCGCCCGCAGGGGAAACGGGAAATTGAATAATGGATGGATTTGCTTAACCCGAATATTTCATAAATTCGCGTGATGATCACGCAGAATTTTGATTAATAGGGAAGTTTTGAGAAGGAGTGGTGTAGTGATTCATACACCCGACTGAGCAAAATCTTTCTTATTAATCAAAAGGCAAGTGAGGGCACGTGCCAATTTATGAAATATTCGGGTTTAATACTCTCTAACAAAAAACACAGGAAAAAGATTTATGAAAGCACGTATCAAATGGCAGGACGGTATTCATTTCACCGGCGAAACAGAAAGCGGCCATGCAGTCCAGATAGATGGCGCACCGGATATCGGTGGCAAAAATCTGGGACCACGCCCGATGGAACTCATCCTGCTGGGACTCGGCGGCTGTTCCTCAATCGATGTCATTCTGATTCTGCAGAAAAGCCGTCAGGAAATCACCGATTGCGTCGTGGAAATCGATGCCGCCCGGGCTACTGAAGATCCCAAGGTATTCACCGATATTCACCTGCACTTCATCGTCACCGGAAAGAATCTGAAGGCTCAACAGGTAGAACGCGCGATCAATCTCTCGGCGGAGAAATATTGCTCAGCCTCCATTATGCTCAAGAGCACAGTCAATATCACTCATGACTTTGAAATCATTGAAGGATAGTTCTGCAAGGTAGCGCCGGATAAGTCGATTCCACGCTTGTCTGGCTCTGAAAACGCCCTATTCAATTCTCCCACGTTAACCCAGAAGATCTCCCCTCAGATTCATTTAATAAATCTGAAATAACAGCTTTTT
>CAZKPL010000046.1:0-21300 GCA_964554625.1 uncultured Nitrosomonas sp.
GGTTGAATCAAAGTAGTTCATTATTTCCTCGCAGTTGCCCAGAAATGTATTCTGGGCAGTATGGTAGACTCTAACCATGATTGCAGACATCATAAAATCTAGCTGAATTGCCACATGGAAGAACGGTAAGCATGCGATGAATGAAAGAAGCTGGGACCGCTTGTTGAAATCGATAGAAGACGGATTGGTTGTGCCGGTGCTGGGTCCGCAAACCCTGATTGCTCAGGGTAGCAATGATTCCTTTCAGGCACAGGTTGCACGTCGACTTTTGCAATTGTATGACAGTGAGGCTGGCAGTTATCCGCTGCCGCCCTTTCACGAATTGAACGAAGCCGTCACGCGTCTCAAGCGCGATCATGCTATCCAGGATTTGTATGGCGATATACATGATGCGATCGAGGAACTTACTCCTAAAAGCGAAGCGGCTATACCGGAGCCGGTGAAGCAAATTGCCGCCATTACGCACTTCCGGTTGTTTGTAACGCTAACGCCGGATGAGCTGCTTGCCCGCGGTCTGAGGACGCGGTGTGCAGTCAATGAAATCGTTCATTCTCCTTATTTGCCCACGAGCGAAGGCACGGATCTGCCCACCGACTGGCTGTCGCGCCAGGGAGAAGTGTATCTGCTCTATTTGTTTGGCAAATCCAGGCCTGCTCCCATGTTCGCGATCCACGATGAAGACACTCTGGAATACGTGCATAACATCATCGCGCGCGGCAGCCATGTGCCGGTCAAGTTTTTTGCCGAATTGCAGCAGCGTAACTTGCTGCTGATCGGTTGCAATTTTCCTGAGTGGCTGAGCCGATTCTTCCTGCGTTTGACCAACCAGCGACGGCTCTCGGATGCGCAAAGAAAACGCGAGTGGCTGATCGAAGCGTTGAAGCCTGAAGAGGAGCTGATTTATTTCTTGAAAAGCTACAGCGAAGGAACCGAGATTCTGTCTGATATCTCGCCGGCAGCATTTATTGCCGAATTGCATCAACGCTGGCTGGCGCGCCATGGTGCGGTAGACGTGTCCGTATCGCCACAAGCCGAGGCGGTTCCCCTCAATACCCTGTTCTTCATCAGCTATTGCCGTGCCCCTGATTTTCCTGCCGCCGCTAAACTGGTGGAATCGTTAAAATTACTGGGCGTGGCAGACAATGAAATCTGGTTCGACAAATCGGCGATCGAGCCGGGGCAGGATTTCCGGGAACGTATCCTGACGGGCATCCGCACGTGCCGCTATTTCGTGCCGCTGATTTCCAGTTCGGCCGATCAACTGGATGAAAAGTTTTTCCGGCGGGAGTGGAACGAGGCGCTTGACCGGAGTAAATCGATTCAAGGCAGAACATTCGTTGTTCCCACGATCGTCGATCAAACTTACGATCCGGAGCAATACCAGCGTGTGCCGCGTGAATGGAAGGATGCCTTGCATTTTGGCCACGCGCCGGGCGGTCTTCCTGATGAGCAGACGAATGCGCTATTAAAAAAACTTATCCGCTCTGAACGGCAACGCAGTGTTTAAGCGATGGCTATCCCTCCCAAACCGCCGCTGACGAACAGCTCCAAACCAGTTCTTGCTGCTAGTGAAACGAAAGCAGAGATCAGGTTGACAGCGCAATCGCCGTGGCCGGGATTGGCCGCTTACGATGAGAATGGGAGCAATTTCTTTTTTGGCCGAAAAGAGGAAGCTGCCGAGCTCGCGCGCATGATTCGTCCAGCGCCCCTGACTGTACTGTATGGCAAATCCGGGCTCGGCAAGACGTCATTGTTACAGGCAGGGCTTTATCCGCTTTTGCGTGCAGAGCATTATTTTCCTGTGCACCTGCGGCTTGATTTTGCGCCATCGGCATTGCTATCTCCACTCGAGCAGGCGATGCGGAAACTGCAGGAAGCGCTGACGGCAGCGAATGCCGAATTTCCGGCACCGGCAAAGGATGAAAGCTTGTGGCGCTACCTGCATCGCCGTGATCTGGAAATATGGGGTCAGAACAATTATCTGCTGACGCCGGTACTGGTATTTGATCAATTCGAGGAAATTTTTTCCCAGGGCGAGCGGACGCCCGAACAGCTGCGGCCGACATTGAATGCGCTGGCCGATCTGATCGAAAATCGCATTCCCACTGAACTGACCCTTGGAAAAACCAGTCGGCGTATTCTGTCCGAGTTGGATCTGCAGGCACAACGCTATCGCGTGGTGCTGTCCTTCCGCGAAGATTTTCTGCCGGAAATTGAAGGTTGGCAGCGGCAGGTACCTTCTCTATTGCGTAATCGCTTGCGCTTGCTGCCGATGTCTCGTGAACGGGCCATTGAGGCGGTCATGGCGGCAGGCGCTGCCGTGCTGGCAGCAGGCGTTGCGGAACCGCTGATCGATTTCGTCGGCAATCTTGATTCAGCCGCAGCCAGTGCGCTGCCAGTGATCGAACCGGTATTGTTGAGTTTGTGTTGCTATCAACTTAATCAACGGCGCGCCCCCGGGGGCAAGATTGATTCAGAATTATTGCGTCAGGCGGGTCAGGATATTCTGCAGGATTTTTATGATGAGGCGCTGGCGGGAATGCCCGCGATCGTCTCGGAATTTATCGAAACTCATTTGATTCAGGGTGATCGTTATCGCAGCAGCTATCCTGTCGATCAGGCATTACAGGATGGATTCTTGACAAAGGAGCAGCTTTCACTGCTGGCAAGTAAGCACCGGTTGCTACGCATCGACCAGCAATTAGGTGTCAACCGCATCGAGTTGATTCACGACCGGCTGGTCAGCGTTGTCAGTAAAGCGCGTAACGAGCGCCTACGACAGTGGGAGCTGCAGCGTCTGCGAGTAGAAGAAGAAGAGCGCCGCCGCCGCATGGCGCTCGAGACCGCACTGGAAAAACAGGCTGCGGCAGAAGCGCTGGCAGCCGAACGGCTGAAAGCAACAGAAAGGGCGCAAGCCGATGCAGTACGGTTACGTAAGCAGGCGCGGCAACTGCAGGCTGCGCTAGGGGGCGTTATCATTCTGGCAATGGTGGCAGGCTATGGCTTTTACAATGCCAATACTGAAAAAAAAGAAAGAAAACTGGCGCAGCGCGAGATCATCAGCTTGCGGCTGGTAGCCGAGAGTCTGGATATCTCGCATGGCATCCGGCCCGGAGGCGATGAACGCGCTATGCTGCAATTGTTGGCAGCGCAACAAATTGCGCCCGGTAATAAAAAGGTCGATGCAGCGCTGATCACGGTATTGAATAAAAAATACAATACGCGAAAAATCTGGACGGCAGGCACTCAGATCAATGCCATTACTTTTACTCCGGATGATAGGCGCCTGGTTTCGGTTAGCGATGACGGGATATTGCGTTGGTGGGAAGCGCAAACAGGACAGTTGCTCGGTGAGCCAATACACATTGCCGAGAAAGGGATCACCAGTATCGCTATTTCTCCTGATGGTAAGCGATTGGCAACGGGAAATGCTGACAGGATGCTGCGTTTATGGGACACCAAGACAGGGCATCCTGCCGGTGATGGCTTGCCAATCGATCAACCTATCGATAGCATGGCTTTTTCACCTGATGGCAAGCAGTTGGTCACGACGGGTGAGAGCATGTTCCGGTTGTGGAATCTGGCAACTGGCGAGCTGGTTGGCGCGCCTTGGCAAGGGCATGATGGAGCCATCCGCAGCATCGCCTTTTCCCCTGACGGCAGCCGGCTTGTTTCGGGTGGCGAGGATAAAACGCTGCAGCTATGGGATATGCATAGCCGGCAGCCGTTAGGTGAAGCATGGCGTGGACATAACGGAATCATTACGAGTGTTGCTTTTTCCCCGGACGGCGCCCGCATTGTTTCAGCTAGCGAGGATAAGACACTACGGTTATGGGATAGCCGTAGCGGCCAGCTCATCGGTCAACCTCTGCGCGGACATGAAGGCGCTGTGACCAGTACTGCATTTTCACGTGACGGCAGGCTGATTGCATCAGTCAGTCGTGATGCCACGCTGAGGTTATGGGACGCCAGCAATATTCAATTTATCGATGTGCCGCTGCAAGGGCACGAAGATATGGTGACGAGCGTCATGTTCAGTCCGGATGGCAGCCGCATTCTCTCGGCCAGTGACGACAAAACGCTGCGCTTGTGGGATGCTCATACGGGTGAGCCGATCGGCGAATCGATGCGAGGGCATGAAGGAACGCTCAATGGCGCCGTATTCAGCCCCGATGGCGGCCGCATTGTGTCAGGTGCAAGCGATAAGACGCTGCGGCTATGGAATGCCACCAACGGTCAGCCGATTGGTAACCCATGGTATGGGCAGGAAGGCGGCGTAGAGACTGTCGCATTCAGCCCTGATGGCATGTGGATTGCATCAGGCGGTAAAGACAATGCAGTACGTCTGTGGGATGTCAGCACCGGCCAGCAAGTCGGTGAACCAATGCGGGGGCATGAGAAAATGGTCAGAAGTGTAGCTTTTAGTCCAGACGGCGCCTTCATTGTTTCCGGGAGTTACGATCAGACTTTGCAGCGATGGGATGTGAAGACAGGTCAACCTGTCGGCGCGCCCATGCGCGGGCACAAACGGGATGTGGTTAGCGTCGCTTATAGTCCGGATGGGCAGTATATTGCTTCCGGCAGCAAAGACAAAACGGTGCGGCTGTGGAATGCGCATACCGGCCAATCTGTTGGCGAGCCGTTAGTGGGTCATGAGGATCGCGTCAATAGCGTCGCTTTCAGCCCTGATAGCCGCCGTATTATTTCAGGCAGTCACGATAGCATGCTGCGGTTATGGGATGTAGACAGCGGTCTGCCGATAGGTAGTCCCATGCCCGGACACCTGGGATCGGTCTCGAGCGCGGTGTTCAGTCCCGATGGTTTGCGCATCGCCTCCGGCAGCGCCGACATGACCGTGCGCCTGTGGCCGGCTACCACGGCATGGAGCGATGCGCTCTGTAGCAAGCTGACGCGTAATATGAATCAGGTGGAATGGCATGAGTGGATATCGCCAGATACCAAATATCGGATACAGTGTCCTGACTTGCCAGTTCCTGCCGATACCGCTTCGCCCCGTAAAGCACCCCAGCCGTGATATGTTGTCTACTAACGGCAATAGCAGAGATGACATCGCCAGATTTTTCAGAAATAAAGTATGTCGTCAAATATGGAGTCCATATGATTAAGCAGTGGCTAAATAAGGTAATTCCCCGACTATACCGAGGAACTATCAATCTAAATAGGAATTAGGGTGATTCCATCCATAAACCCGTCCATGCGCTGTTTTCTGCGGCCAGCACTGCTTCGCATTCCATTACTCGATCTGCAGGTGTCGCTTTATCGATCTGCATTTTCAGCTTGATGTTTACTAGCCGATTGGCTGTGGCACGGTAGATCGGAATCAGCTTGTCAAAGCGGGTTGCTTCAAGATGCGATACCACGATGCCACCTAGCGTGGTGAGCACAGCGGTAATGGCTGCCAGATCAATGTTGAGAAGAGGAGATGCGGCTAGTGCGGCAATGATGGCAGCGACGAGCGAAAGCATCCATTCCAGAGTGTGTAGTCGCTGGGAATAGGTATCATATTGCGTCGATTGATCGCGGTAATACTTGATCTGCTTATCGATCCGCTGCTCCAGATATTCATTTAGACTCAGGTCTTGCCTGGGGCAACCTCCCAAGCCCTTGGCTGTTTGCTCAAAAAGAAGGAGATCATTTACCTTATTTTCAATTTCAGCTTTCTGATTCAGAAGAATTTTATCGCGTGTTTGAGGATCATGGTATGGGCCAGACTGGGTGGCGTAGAGAAAAGCCTCTCTTTTCAATGCCTCAGAAGCGATGCGTGCGCGCAAGTGACGGTCGATGACATCTTTGTTCAGCCATCTTGCAGTAATAAACGTGACAAACGTGAGACTGATCGCACTGAGTACAGCAAGGTAAGTGGCAATGTCTGGGTTAATTTGCTGGACCGCGAATGCGGCAAACAAAGCACCCAGGAATGAAGCGATAAAGGTTGAATAACGTGCCCGCTCGGTCGCTGATTTTAACGCATTTGCTGTTTCTGACCAGACCGCCTGGCGGTCAGCAACGGATTCTAAGATGGATATCATGAGACCTCTCCTGCCGATCGGCTGCAAACAGGTATATCGCTGCCATATGAGTTTATGGCTATTCGATTGTAATACCGAAGTGTGGCGTATTGTAAAGTTGTTCTGAAGAGAGTTCTCTGACAGCCCCTAAATTACCGCAAAACAATCTGACATCTCACTCATGAATAGTGATAAGGTTGTTTCGACGTTATTCGTATGGTTGATTGATTTGATGAAGGAAATGAAAGGTATGCATGATTGTCTTGGGAATAGCTCATGTTGAATACTCATGCATATCATGCATGGATTAACCGTCTGCAAACCCTGTTGTTGATTTGTTTGCTGCTGGGTATTTTCATGCTCACGGGTTGGTTATTATTCGGCGAAGAAGGCCTGTGGTTAATCGCTCTGGTCAGTGTGGCCATTCTGCTGATAGGGCCCACTGTGGCCTCGCAACTGACGCTGATACTCTACCGTGCCCGTCCCATTACACAGCATGAAGCGCCCGAGCTGTGGCGCATCATGGCGTTCCTTGCAGCACGTGCCGAATTGACCAGTGTACCAACGCTGTACTATGTGGCGAGCCCTATGGTCAACGCATTTACAGTTGGTCACCGGCGACATGCTGCCATCGCACTTACCGATGGTTTATTGCGTTACCTGTCGATACGTGAGCTTGCCGCTGTGCTGGCTCATGAGACTGCGCACGTCGCGAATGGTGACCTTTTCGTCATGGGTTTGGCAGCTTATATAAGCCGGCTAATACGGGTACTTGCATTGGTTGGCCAGATCCTGTTGTTCTTCACCCTGCCTTTTGTATTTTTCGGCTATGTGACAATCAACTGGGTGGTTCTCCTTCTGCTAATCTTCTCACCTCATTTGGCCTTGCTGCTACAACTGGGGCTTTCGCGCGTGCGGGAATTTGATGCTGATCTCAAGGCTAGCCAACTCACGGATGATCCTGAAGCGCTGGCATTGGCGCTTGCAAAGATCGAGCGAGTCAGCCGTTCTTGGCAAGCGTGGTTGCTTCCTGGCTGGAGCAACCCTGAATCTTCCTGGCTCAGAACACACCCTGCCACTGAAGAACGCATCCGGCGTTTACGATTACTTCGTGCTATCTCCAATATTCAGTAATTTCTCAGTTTATCTTCCATACTGTCTGCCAGCCGGCGCATTCATCGCTATGCTATGCTGGTATCCTGGCAGTTTTCTTATGATAGACGAAAACCTTATTCTGGACTGCAATCTGTTTCAGCAAATCGTCTGCTGGTGAATGGAGGATTCATACACCGGGCTGCAGAACCACTTCGATTTCCTGCGTTTGCCCATCGCGCATGACTGACAGTTGGACTGTATCGCCAACCTTGAAATCATCGATAAGCGCAAATAGTTTGGAAACGGAATGGATGCTTTTACCTTGAACAGCCACGATCACATCATTCGGAATAATGCGGCCACTACGAGTCAGGATGGCCCCTTTTAAACCTGCTTTATCAGCTGCTGAACCAGGGGATACCTGTAGCACGACTACACCCTCAATGCCAAGCATAGCCGTGATTCGCTCATTGAGCCGTTCATCAACTTCAATACCCAGCGAGGGACGGATGTATCGACCTTTGTCGATGAGCTGCGGCACCACGCGCATGACAGTATCGACCGGCACGGCGAAGCCGATACCCGCGGATGTTCCGCTTGGACTGTAGATGGCGGTGTTGATGCCGATCAGGCGTCCCGCTGAATCCAGCAGGGGGCCACCAGAATTACCAGGGTTAATGGCTGCATCGGTCTGAATCAGATGCTCGATGGTAGATCCAGTTTCGCTGGTGAGCGCACGATCCAGCGCAGAGACGATACCAGTGGTCAATGTCCAGTCGAGCCCAAAGGGATTGCCGATGGCGAAGACTTTCTGCCCAACTTTCAGGTCATGGCTGGTGCCTATCGGAACAGGGGGGGGGCGCTTGAAGCCGACGCCGATTTTCAATACTGCAATATCATGTGCCGGGCTTACGCCCACTAGAGTGGCTTTGTAGTCACGCCCATCAGCCAGTTTGACCATTGCTTCACTGGCATTCTCAATCACATGGAAATTAGTCACGACGTGGCCTGCATCATCCCAAACAAATCCTGAGCCTGTGCCTCTGGGAACGGAAAATACGTTGCGTGTCCAAATATCTCGGACTAGCGTGGCCGTTGAGATAAAGACTACCGAAGCGCGGGATTGCTCGAAAAGTTCGATGGTCGTGCGTTCATCTGCAGCCAAGTCACCACGCGCCGTCACCGTACGTATGCCACCTTCGTGAGGCGTGAAAAGTGATTCAATAAGAGGCAATGACCACCATAACAGTATCAAAGCAGCAACGGCCCCTGTGAACGTCATCAGCCTGCGCAAAAAAGGATCAGGGCTTGCGGGAGGGGAGGGGTACATGGCGGTTTCCTCTTGAATAATGTAAATTAACGGTGACTGAAATAAGGCATAAGAGACTTCATTCTAGTAAGAAAGCTTCTGCCTGAACAGTAAAAAATCTCACTGTTTATCAAGGATAAGCCTTCTTGAAAGGATTGAAAAAATTGTTGTTGGACGATTGGCTGAAAGTCCATGATTCCTGTTCTCCATTTTTTGATATATTGAGCATTGCAAAAATAAATTTTATAGACAGTGAATCATGACATATTCAATTATTACTTCATTACTCGCCATCCTGATATTCCCGGCAGCAGCTCATGCTGAGAGTAAGGTGGAGGTGACGGGCTTGTGGTTAACCAAAAAACAGGACGTTGCCGTGCAGATCAAGCACTGTGGAGACGAGGGTTTGTGCGGTCATATTGCCTGGCTCAGTCCTGAAGAGGATGCAGAGAATCCAGCTTTATGCGGAACAAAGGTGCTGTGGAATATGCGATCCAAAGAAGGTGATCCCACTGAATGGGTAGGAGGGACGCTTTACAAAGCTGATGAGAAGAAGTATTACAGTGCCAACTTGCGTTTGACAGATGCTAATACCTTGGCTTTGCGCGCGTATATTGGCGTTCCTATGCTCGGTAAAACTAAAAAGCTGACCCGCACAACAGAAAGCGCCCATCCACCCTGTCATATGCTGAATAAAAACTAGGATCTTTATCCGACGTTTTATCAAACAGATTTATGTTGATAGGATAGCAGGCTATATCATCATTCATTATTGGGCAAGAATTCCCCCTGCGGCTGACAAGATGCCCCGTAATGATGGGATCAGTTGTCGCTAGTTGGGGTGTAAAAACGGGTAATGGATAAAAGCATGATGATAATTCGTTAGTTCCGTATCAATCGCGCCATAGTGGAAATTCAGGCAAGGTCCTGAAGAAAGTCATATCGTGATTGGGCCATAGCTGCGCATTCTCGGCGAGAGCAAGTGATTTGAGCTTGCGGATACTGAAGAGGGCTTGCTCCACGTTATCCTGCCAGCAGCAGCCAGGCGCAATCTCATCAGATAAATTCTCATTGAGATCGGCTGCATCACCGCAGAGAATGACAGGGCGGCCTTTGGGCAAGCGAATGAACAACGACATATGCCCTGCGGTATGGCCAGGAGTGGTGATGGCATGAATGCCGGAAGCCAGTTCATATTCGCCGGCTTGCAAGCGCCACTGGTTCGAGTTAACCAGTTCATCGGCAAATATCCCGCCATCTAGTCCAGTCCGGGCTGCGGCCAGTTCATCCTGGTGCACATGAACTTCACAACCGGGTATATCATACAGACCACCTGCGTGATCGAAATGCAGATGGCCGATAAATACTAAATCGATGTCGGAAGGTGTTAGCCCTAATCGCTGAAGGTAGCGTGGAATACGCTGGTCTGCCTGCATTCTGGGTGCTTCGATGGCAGGGTGCATGAAATCGAAATAACGTATACGCAAGACAGGATCAGCGAGCTTGCGGTAGTCGCACCCCACGTCATACAGAATGCGACCATTGGGTGTTTCAATCAGATAAGCCAGTATGGGCGCTTCAATCCACTGTCCATGGCCACGGTTACGCGTTGAAATGATTTTTTCATAGCGTATGGTTGCGGTGAGCAATGTCCAGATTTTGAGTGCATTGGACATATTTTTGATCACCGCAACCTGCTAATTAACGTGCGATGGGTTTATAGCGGATCCGCTTTGGCTTGGCGCCTTCTTCACCCAAACGCTGGCGTTTGTCGGCTTCATATTCCTGATAATTACCGGCATAGAAAGTAACTTGTGAGTTGCCTTCAAACGCCAGAATATGCGTTGCAATTCTGTCCAGAAACCAGCGATCGTGCGAGATGACCAGTACGCAACCCGCAAATTCCAGCAGCGCATCTTCCAATGCCCGTAGTGTTTCTATATCGAGGTCATTGGAGGGCTCGTCGAGTAACAAGACGTTACCGCCGGAAATCAGTGTCTTAGCTAAGTGCAAGCGTCCGCGCTCCCCTCCGGAAAGCTGCCCTACCATTTTCTGCTGGTCTGGACCCTTGAAGTTAAAACGGCCAATGTAAGCGCGTGATGGCGTTTCATATTTTCCAACAGTGAGGATATCGTTTCCATCAGATACTGCTTCGAAAACGGTCTTGTCACTATCCAGGATATCACGCGTCTGGTCGACGTAGGCGATTTTAACTGTTTCCCCGATTTTGATTTCACCTGTATCAGGTTGTTCGCGACCCATGATCATGCGAAACAACGTCGATTTACCTGCGCCATTGGGCCCGATGATACCGACAATAGCACCAGGCGGTATTTTGAAGCTTAAATTGTCAATCAGTAATCGATCGCCAAACGCTTTGGAAACATTGGTAAATTCAAAGACCTCGTTACCCAGTCTATCGGCCACCGGGATAAAGATCTCTTGTGTTTCATTACGCTTCTGATATTCCTGCGAATTGAGTTCTTCAAAACGCGCAATCCGCGCTTTGGATTTGGCTTGCCGCCCCTTGGGATTTTGTCGCACCCACTCCAGTTCCTTTTTCAGTGCTTTCTGCCGGGCAGACTCGGAGGATTCTTCCTGTTTCAAGCGAACTTGTTTCTGATCCAGCCAGCTCGAATAATTCCCTTTCCAGGGAATGCCGTGACCACGGTCAAGCTCTAGAATCCATTCAGCAGCATTATCGAGAAAGTAGCGATCATGTGTGACGGCTACTACCGTCCCAGGAAAACGCACCAGGAATTGCTCCAGCCACTCTACAGACTCAGCATCAAGATGGTTGGTGGGTTCATCGAGCAATAACATGTCCGGTTTTGACAAAAGCAGCCTGCACAGCGCGACACGGCGTTTCTCACCGCCTGAGAGATTTTTGATGACAGTCTCCCATTCAGGAAGGCGCAAAGCATCAGCGGCTACTTCCATTTGCTGGGCAGTATCGCCACCGCTGGTTGCAATGATGGCTTCAAGGCGGGTCTGCTCTGTGGCAAGCGCATCAAAATCAGCATCCGGCTCGGCGTAAGCTGCATAGATTTCTTCCAGCTTTTGCTGGGCGCTGAATATATCACCCAATCCTTCCTGCACGGCCTCGCGTACAGTCTGTTCCGGGTTAAGTTGGGGTTCCTGGGGCAAATGACCGATCTTGAGATTAGGCATTGGCGTGACTTCACCCTCAAAGTCCTTGTCCACGCCGGCCATGATTTTTAATAATGTGGATTTGCCTGAGCCATTCAGACCAAGCAGCCCTATTTTCGCACCGGGAAAGAAGCTGAGTGAAATATCTTTAAGAATCGTTCGCTTAGGTGGAATAACCTTGCTCACGCGATTCATGATCAAAACATATTGAGCCATAAAGTAGGGGTAAAAATGTGAATTATTAGAAACTTAAATTTATATCGTTACCCTAAAATTGGGTTTTTTGTTGCTGATAGCTTAAGTACCAGAGACTTAGCCTCCAAGGCAACGGTAGGAGCAATCAAGCGTAAGCTGGCACATTTGATGGAGTTATAAAATCAGAGCAACCATCTAATGTAAGCTTCAATCCTTCAGCCCTTGCAATTCAGGACGGTTTTTGATCCAGTTCATGTTACCATGAATAAGGTATTATAAAGCATGTAATATAAGAATGAATCCTTACGTGCTTGCACGTATTCAATCATTTTCTCTATTAATATAGTCTATCGCTGGTATTTGGCTATTTGAGATATCTCATTGGGCATCACTGTTTTTTATAAGACAAAAATTTGCCACTATGAATGAGGCATATTATAAACATGTAGAGCTGGCCGGTAGAGAGGATGTCGAGCTCGTTTGAGGGGAGTGGCTATCCTCCATTCTTTGCCACCGCAGGAAAAGAAACAGGATCGAACAAAAACGAGCTACTGGGAGGGCATCATGAGAGTTCTAGTTTATTTCAGATCAGGGGTTAGTCAAGTATTTATCATTCCTCAGGACATTCCTACGATTGAATTTCGACGTGTCGCAGAAGCTGTAGGCGGGTGCCTTCATCGAGTCGAATTTATACAAAAAGAAGTAAAATTACAAAAACTGAACAAGTCTTGTTAGAGAGAAATTCAATTTATCCGTTTTTTTTACTTAAAGAAAAATAACGGTTCAGTCGGTCCAACCTATAACGCCTCAAATACACCGGCTGCTCCCATTCCGCTGCCTATGCACATTGTGATCATGCCATATTTCTGATGGTGCCGACGCAATCCATGCAACAACGTCGCTACGCGAATCGCACCGGTTGCACCAAGCGGATGGCCGAGTGCAATGGCTCCTCCCAGTGGATTCACTTTGGCGCGATCCAGACCCAACTCATTGATCACAGCAAGACTCTGCGCGGCAAATGCTTCATTCAGCTCAATCCAGTCAAGGTCATCCAGTTTCAAACCAACCTGCTTCAATACCTTGGGAATCGCCTTGATTGGACCAATACCCATTATCTCTGGCGGGACGCCAGCTACCGTATATCCAATAAACCGTCCGATTGGCGTGAGATTGAAGCGCTGCAATGCGGCTGCGCTCATTATCACGACTGCGCCTGCGCCATCAGACATTTGTGAGCTGTTTCCTGCTGTAACCGAGCCATCTGCTGCAAAGACCGATCTTAATTTGGCAAGCGCTTCCAGGCTGGTGTCGGCGCGGGGTCCTTCATCCGTGTCTTTCACAGATTTCACGATCATGACTTCGTGCGAAGTTAAATCCGGTCTTTTTTCTTCAATAGGGTAGGGTGCAATTTCCTGTTTGAATTCACCTGTTTCGATGGCTTTCAAAGCCCGTAGATGGCTCGTCATCGCAAACTCATCCTGCTGTTCACGATTGACTTTCCATTGCTGGGCCACTTTTTCGGCGGTTATTCCCATTCCATAGGCGATAGCCACATTCTCATCATGTGTGAACATGGCCGGATTCATGGCGACTTTGTTACCCATCATCGGTATCATGCTCATGCTTTCGGTGCCGGCGGCGATGATCACGTCCGCTTCACCCAGGCGGATACGGTCCGCAGCTAATGCAACTGCCTGCAACCCAGATGCGCAGAACCGATTGATGGTCATACCTGACACGCTATTGGGCAATCCAGCCAGTAACAATGCCACGCGCGCTACATTGATTCCTTGTTCTGCCTCCGGCATGGCGCAACCGGCGATCACATCATCAATCGCTGCGGGATCAAGTCCCTCGCATTGTTTCATGACTGCTTGCAGGACGTGAACAAGCATGTCATCGGGGCGAACATTTTTAAACATTCCGCGCGGGGCCTTGCCGACAGGTGTGCGTAAGGCAGCGACTATGTAGGCTTCTTGAGTTTGCTTGGCCATGGGTTTCTCCATCAATCTTTAAATATCGTATTAGTCAGGATGACTAGTTTCTGAGTGGTTTACCTGTTTTCAGGGTATGCGCGATGCGTGCCTGTGTTTTCTCTGTTGCCAGCAATTCAATAAACGCAGTTCTTTCCAACCGTAGAAACCATTCTTCATCGACCAGGCTGCCTGGCGTCAAATCGCCTCCACACATGACGTGAGCGATTTTGCTGCCAATCAGATAATCGTGCTCGGAAATAAAGTGCCCCTCCAGCATATTGACGAGCATTCCCTTGATCGTTGCAATCCCTGTTGATCCAGCCACTGGAATTCCGCGTGGTATCAAAGGGGGGCGATAACCTGATTCTGCCAAGGCAAGTGCCTGCATCTTTGCTGCATGGAGAAGCTCAAAGCGGTTCATGATGATCGGATCAGCCGGGTGTAAATAGCCCAGTTCTTTTGCTTGCTCAGCACTTTTAGCGAGTTGCGCCATCGCGACGGTCTGGAAATAATGCTTCAATTGCGGAAAAGGGTCGCCATCGATCGCATTCCGTCCTGCTCTTAACGCCAGCTCCTTACAGCCGCCGCCAGCAGGTAACAATCCCACTCCGGCCTCAACCAGGCCGATATAGCTTTCCAGGGTAGTCACGGCGCGATCGCAATGCATTGCAAATTCACAACCTCCTCCCAGAGCAAGCCCATCCACTGCGGCGACAGTTGGAATCATGGAGTATCGGAGACGTTGCGATAGCTGCTGGAAGCGCGTGATCAGCGTTTCTACTTCTGCGAGTTTGCCGGCCATCAGGGCATCTGCCAGATCCAAGCTGCGCGCGGCTTGTAGAATAGTTGATTGTGCCGTTCTCTTGATTTTCTTCATGAACTGATCGAAAGCAGAAGGCGGCTCTTCACTTTTTGGTTTAGGTTTCTCTGTGGCTTTCTGCAGATTGGCGCCTGCCGAGAAAGGAGGTTCGGTTTGCCAGATTACCAATGCGTGCCAGTGATGCTCTGCCTCCTCGATTGCCTGTTGCAGCCCGTTGAGTACCTCGATATCAATTGTGTGCATCTTGCTCTTGAAGCTGACAATGGCAATGTCATCGCCGGTATGCCACATCCTTACTGCGTCTGTTTCAAAGATGGTTTCTCCATACATCCTTTCTTCGTTTGACAGACGATCGGGAAATAGCTGCCTGCGGTACACTGGCAATGTTGAGCGGGGTTGCATTGTATGTGTGAGCGGCGCATAGGATCCTTGCGCGCTATGCACGCCTTGTACGGCATTCTGTCCTACCTCCTCTATCCAGACAGGCAAGGGGGTGTTGCTCATGCTTTTGGCAGCAGCGATATCTTCATTGATCCAGGCAGTAATCTGATTCCATCCGGCTGTTTGCCAGATTTCAAATGGCCCCTGGCTCCAGCCGAAGCCCCAGCGGATAGCGAGATCGAGATCACGCGCATTGTCTGCAATCGCAGTTAAATGGACCGCGCAGTAATGAAACAGATCGCGGTGGATCGCCCACAAAAATTGTGCTTGCGGATGTTTGCTGGACCGTAAGGCCGAAAACTTCTCGACTGGGTTCTTAAGTTTGAGGAGCGAGGCCACATCATCATCCAATGCATCTGCCGAAAGCCGATAGCTATTTGTGGCAAGATCAAGCACATGAATTTCTCTGCCCACTTTTTGGTAGATTCCTTTTCCAGCTTTCTGTCCGAGTGCGCCTTGATCGATCAAGGTTTGGAGCCAGGCGGGGGGCGTGTAATAAGCATGCCATGGATCATCAGTCAGGGTATTCTGCATGGTATTGATGACGTGCGCCAGAGTATCCAGGCCAACCACATCAGCCGTGCGGAAAGTGGCGCTCTTGGGGCGGCCAATAAGCGAACCTGTCAGTTTGTCAGCCAAATCAAAGCCTAAATCAAATGCTTTTGCATGATGGATGACTGCCAGCATGGAAAACACGCCTATCCGGTTAGCGATAAAGTTAGGGGTATCTTTCGCGCGAATAACGCCCTTGCCCAGATAGGTGACCAAAAATGCTTCCAGATCATCGAGCATGCTGGCATCGCTCTCCTTGCAAGGAATCATCTCGACCAGATGCATATAACGCGGCGGATTAAAAAAATGAATGCCACAAAAGTGATGACGTAATTCCTCAGGGAATGCTTGCGCCAATTGATTGATCGATAGTCCGGAGGTGTTGCTGGCAAAAATGGTGTGCTGGCCAAGATGCGGCGCAACTTTAGTGTACAGATCGGTTTTCCAGTCCATGCGCTCAGCGATTGCTTCGATGACAAGATCACAATCCGTGAGCAAGCCGAGATGCTGGTCATAATTGGCGGGTTGAATGCAAGCGGCTTTGGAGGTTACAGAGAGCGGAGCGGGCTCAAGTTTTTTTAGTTTCTCGATTGCTTTCGTGGTGGGCGTACTCGGATCACCCGATTCAGCGGGTAGTTCAAACAATAGTGTTTCGATATTAGCATTTACCAAATGTGCAGCAATCTGCGCGCCCATGACTCCTGCTCCCAGTACTGCAGCTTTGCGCACAATAAAGCGATGGTTACTCAATTTTCCTCCCGCTTGATCTGATTATTGGATAACGCTGCTAATGCAGCCAATTCCCGCTTGTTTTTCATCCTGTTCAGATGACAATTTCACGCTCATTGATCAAGAGATTACAAGCATGAGCACCAAAGAGCAAGTAGGAATCGCTTCATCTTTCTACAGAATGTATACAGTTCTATTTTTTTATTCTTTTCAGTCTATTCAGCTTGTGTTTATTTTCTTCAGTATAAAGTGGTCGCCAATGGATGAAATTCTGATCAAAAAAACAACCAAGGAGGTGTACCATGAAAACGAGAACTGAAACGATCACGTCAATAAAATTATTAACGGGCATGTTATTGAGCGTCGCGCTAGCGGCTCCTATGGCGGCTGAGGCTGGAAGAGGCCATCACCGCCACCATCACCATCATCACCATGACCGTCACGATCACCATGACCATCATTATTACAGTCCTGGGCCAGGGTATGGTGGCTATGGATACGGCAGACCGCAGCATCACAAGCATCGTCATGTACAGCATAATCATTACAACACGCGAAATATCTATTACAACCAACCTTATTATCCACCGGTTTATGGCGGCGGCTATTATGGTGTAGCGCCAGGTAACTTTTTCCTGGGCATTAGCACGGGAGATGCCCGTTTTATGTTAGGCTATTAAGAATCATGCCCACTGGCAGAGCGACCCTCATTCTGCCAGTGGGCGGCTTATGGCTTTTAGAGAATAATGACATATCGACATTGCTTGCTGGTTACTGTTTTTATCGCGGGTTTCATTTCTGAAGTCACTGCCGCGCAGGAAACATTCCCTCATTTCCAAACGAGCAATCAACACGCAGAAATTTCCCAGCAACAAGCCGTCACAATCGCCCGCCAACACATTCCAGGGCGCCTTTTATCTGTCCAGCGTATGGCCAGCAGTTATCGTGTCAAGATATTAAGTAGTAAGGGGACTGTACGTATTGTGACAATAGACGCGAATAGTGGTGCAGTGATTGCTACTCATTAAATGAAGCAGGCAATGTCAGCCTTGTAAATTTCTACCGCATGACATTTGGTGCAAAATTTATTTATCAGAATGACTCAATGACACTATGCGTATCTTGATTATTGAAGATGAAATCAAGCTGCAAAAGCAAATTTGTCAGCAGTTGCAAGAAGATGGGTATATGGTTGATACTTGTGATAATGGTGAGGAAGGTTTGTATATCGCTAGTGAATATCCATTGGATGCGGCTATCATTGATATCGGCTTGCCTGGATTATCCGGCCTGGAAGTGATTGCTGCTTTACGAAAGCAAGGAAGTTTACTACCCATACTCATTCTCACTGCGCGTAACAGCTGGCAAGACAAGGTTAAAGGCTTGGAAACCGGTGCGGATGACTATCTTGCCAAGCCATTCCAGATGGAAGAATTACAAGCCAGACTTAAGGCGCTCTTGCGCCGTGCAACGGCTGTTCCAAGTACGGTATTGAAATCTGGACCCATTACCCTGGATATGGCCGGACAAACGGTCAAGTTAAACAATGATATTGTCGATCTGACTACGTTTGAATATCGCCTGTTGGAGCATTTGCTGCGTCATCAGGGTGAAGTGATTTCCAAACAGACACTCACCGATTATCTTTATCCTCACGATGACAATCATGATAGTAACGTGTTAGAAGTCATGATTGGCCGCTTGCGCCGCAAACTTGACCCTGACGGGAAACTCAATCCAATAGAAACGCTACGGGGACGTGGCTATCGCTTTGTCATTAAAGCTCCCTCATCATGAAATCACTCAATCAGCGTATCCTGCTCAGCGCATCATTCGTGCTGCTGATCTTTATTGTTGGGACTGCCTTGACTTTGGATCGCGCCTTTTACGATAGCGCTCAGACGGCGCTGCAAGATCGTATGCTCGGCAAGCTTTTTTTACTGATGGGAGAGGTTGAAGTCGATGACGATGGCAATTTATCCATGCCTGAAGAGCTCCCCGCCCTGACTGAATTCAAGCAACTCAATTCGGGTGTTTATGCATTCGTTACAGATCGAACAAACACACTCGTCTGGAAATCGTTTTCTACCTTGAGCATCCCGCTACCGTCACGCGCTATTTTATTAGAGGGAGAGAGAAAGTTCGAGCAGATCCTGCTTAATGATGAACCTCATTTTATCTATAGTTTTGCTGTGGCCTGGGAAACAGATGGAGGCGACTATCCGTTTACGTTTCATGTGATCATGGATAGCACCTCACTGGAAGCGCAGATAGACAACTATCGTAGAGATTTATGGGGCTGGCTGAGCGTGATGGGATTATTATTACTGATTATGCAGATGCTGGTATTGGGCTGGGGGCTGCGGCCGGTGCGGCAGGTTTCAACTGAACTGAATGCGGTCGAAGCCGGCTTGCAAGAAAGCGTGCAGGGGGTCTATCCAGTCGAGTTAAAACGCCTTACCGACAATATCAATTCGCTGATCCATCACGAACGGGAGCATCAACAGCGCTACCGCAATGCACTGGCCGATCTGGCGCACAGCCTTAAAACCCCCTTGGCTATCCTGCGAGGTGCAATCAGAACAGAAAATCTTTCACCAACGATCAAAACCGTGCTCGATGAGCAGATTGACCGGATGGATAACATCATTCAATATCAGTTGCGCCGTGCTGCCACTGCTGGCAGCTCACCTGGCACACGGCTGATTGCGTTACGCCCCGTCGTTGAAAAAATTGTGAATACAGTCAATCGCGCCCACTACGAGAAAGATCCACAGATTACCATTGAAATTGCGCCCGAGCTTTGCTTGAGAATGGATGAAGGGGACCTGATGGAGTTACTCGGGAACCTGATCGATAATGCTTTCAAATGGTGCCGGCAGACAGTTGCCATTTGCGCCCAATACGAACATGACGATATCGTGCTTAAAGTAGCAGACGACGGCCCCGGCGTTAAGCATGAGGAAATAGGCAGGATCATCGAACGCGGGGTGAGGGCTGATCAATCGATGCCAGGTCATGGCATTGGTCTGGCCATCGTTCGTGATATTGCCCAGGCATATGAGGGTGCTTTATCTATTGATCCAAACAGAAACAGCGGTGCATCTTTTATCGTTAGATTAAAGCGTTAAGAGTAATTTCTGCAAATCAGGCTATGCAACTCTAACCCTCCATGGCTATCCAGCCAGCTAACCCTCAAAGATTGAGGGTTAGCTGAATTTCGTGGAGTCCAAACGAAGTGGTCTTGATATATCTGCGGTATACACTTATTTTTCTTGATTCGCGACCTGACCCCGGGTGTGCGTATGCGGGTCGACATCGAGTTTGGCGGCCAACTGGGCTGAGATACGCGCAGGCCAATTGAGCCACGCATCACGCTCGGTTCGGGCTAACCTAAACACATGCGCAATGGCTTGTGGCCAGTCGACGAGTTCACCCTTGAGTTGTGCTAGACGCACCTTGTTGTGGTTTGCGCCTTGACCACTTCGTTGACGGCACGCGCTTGCAACATGGAGAATCAATTAACTTCGCAGCACTCTATTCGGTTAATGCAGCACAAGCAACTGATACTCAAAAACCTCGCTCACATCCTTGTGAACTTAAGGACAATTTCCACTAGATGCGGCGTCAAGCAAGTCTTCTGCTGTCTTAACTTTATCGAGATTAACTCTCGATTGAATACCTTGGTGGTGTGTGCCTAACAATTTGCTTTTCGAGCTATCCTGGTAAACATAAACCACTATTTCATAGTTCCAGCATTTAATTCCCTTGAGCTCAGGTGACAGGATGAGCACCTCTTCTTCACTTCCTTGTCTAACCTTTCCTACTACGATTGGATTATCAGGGTTCGCAGGGTTCTCAAAATGGGCCACTAAATAAGCTCCGGAAGGAAGCTTCGGCTTAGCTTTGAGCGTGATATGAAATTGCCCAACAAGATTCTGAATATTAAAAAGAATGCCTGATCTGCTCTCAATATATTCAGATGATTCATTGGGGGGAAGTGGACCCAGGGCGGATAAAGGAAGGGAGCGACGCACAACAGCGTTTCTTAAAATTGACAGCCAGGTATTATAAGTTTCTACGGTCAATGCAGATAATGGCCCCTTCTCACTGAACTTAAGCCAGACAATACCTGATTTGGTGCGCGATATGCGTCCAATCTCATGCTGAGAAGGATGGCCGTGACAGCCATTATTCCCTAGCTTATAGATAAGCGTGTTCTGTGTTTCCTCAACCACAGAAAACTCCAATGAAGGGCATCCCATGGCTCCATTTTCGATGAACCCTTGGAAATACTCTTTCGGAGCTAAATCTACCTTCAAATACATGCTGGTTATAAGCTTTCGCCAATTATAAACTGTTTCGCCCGGCAATACATATTCTCGGAGTTCCACTTTCCCGTCAGCTGCTTGGTAACCCAATTGCCAGGTACTGGGCCGGGCACTGGAATCGAAAGTAAAATCCCAGCGTTCCGGAACATCTTTGTAATGGCTAATATCTTGACTTGCTAGGTGGTGGGGCGTATCAACGACGGAGGCATCTCTTTCAGCAGGCGGCGAAGTGGCACATCCGTTTAGCAGAAAGAATAGGCAGATGATTGATAAATACGATTTCATATTTTCCCAACGAGGATTCAAATTCAAAGTGCAACTTCTGAAGGCTGATTGGTATAACTTACCGATACTCCGAAGAATACCTCATGCGGGGTTCTAAATCCAAGTACTGCGTGGTCCATTGTTGGGGACAGGTCCTGAGAGGTATCCCCACGAATTTACCCTCTCTCCAATGAATCGAAGTAATCTGCTAAAAGGGCTTGCGCCTGCTCCAACATTGAGGTGGATAACTCAAAAACGACATAGCGGCATGCTATTCTGGCGAGAAAAATAACTGAATAGAGTGAACGACCTTGGCCGCTGTTGACCTTGATGTGTCGCTCGATATCAGTCCCTTTTAAACCTATCCCCGCAAGCCAAAGCGCAAAAATGATGAGTGCGACAATTA
>CAZKPL010000047.1:0-21110 GCA_964554625.1 uncultured Nitrosomonas sp.
TGACCAATTCAGAATCCAATTGCTCAGACCCATTTCTCGCTGGAAATACACACCCCCTTCAGAATCATTTCATATTGGATGAGACTCCATATTGACCCTTCATTTTGATGAGCGTAAAGTGATGACAAGGATAGTCTGAAGTTCTAATCCTTCTCAATTTCACGTACTTATCCACCAACCAGGAGGATACTCTCATGCTCGCATACCCTATACTCCCTGCGCAGCGATTAATAGGCGCTGTTCGGATCGCTCACCTGGCCCAACCAAAATCTGTAACAATGGAATCGCCAGCGCTCGAAATTATGACTGATTTGCGGCATACTCATGTTGCTGAAATCGAACCGCATGCAACCATGGAGCTGGCCAATATATATATGATGCAACGAAGTGTGCGCTCGTTGTTTGTATTAAATGATGATCACCTTCTGCAGGGGGTAATTACTGCCTCCGATATACTCGGCGATAAGCCCGTGCGCTTCATCCAGGAGCGGCGTGTGAAATACAGTGAGATTCTGGTCTCAGATATCATGACACCACTCGATTGCTTAGAAGCGATTCCCATCGAAGAAATACAACACGCCAAAGTTGGCCATGTGATTGCGAGTCTGCGTGACGCTGGTCGACAGCATACTTTGGTAATAGAGGAAGATGTCGAAGGCGCTCCATTGATATGCGGAATTCTTTCATTAACACAAATCGAAAAGCAGCTAGGCACAGCTATTCCACTTACGGAAGTTGCTAAGACTTTTGCAGAGATTGAAGCGACTTTGATGCATTGATAATAGAATAGCTTAGTTCGGTTTTCACCATGCACTGAAAGTGCTGATTTTTTATCAGTACTTTCAACGTGGGAGCTCGTGCAGGGTCTCTTAAACACCTCGATATTAGATCGCGCATTTTTCTGCCATGTTACGTTGTGCCGCTTTGCCATATGTTCAATATGAGAGAGGGCTGACCAATAGAATTTTGTTTTGGCCTAGATCAGATGATTCATTAATTGATTTATAAGTGGGGATGAGAATTTAACGCACTTCGAGAAAAATGTGCTTAAGGCACAGATTCGCTTAGACTATATGAAAAAAGCAAGTTGATGGACCGTGAGAGATCAATATGGCAATCGATGGTATGAACCATTTTACAGTGCTGACCACTAATCTGGAAAAGTGCAAGGCTTTTTATATTGATGTGCTTGGGTTGACAGAAGGTTATCGCCCACCCTTCGATTTTCCTGGCGCTTGGCTTTATTCAGGCGACCAGGCTATTTTGCATATCATCGCAGGAAGACCTTTGCCGGCAGACGCGCAAGGCATCATTGATCATATGGCGTTTACTGCATCTAATCTCCAGTCAGTCATAGATACGCTAGACCAGCACGGCATCGCATTCAAACTGCATCGGTTGATAGGCGAGCAAACATGGCAGCTCTTCTGTCACGATCCGGATGGCGCGAAAATAGAGCTTGACTTTGCAGCGAGCGAGCCAGAACCCAGGATACCTCCTACTACTTAGGCAGACTCGAATCAGCAGAAAACTGCGGCGGATAATTTATCATATTGCATAATGCCCAGCACCTTGCCTGTTTTTCTGGATCTTTCGTCAGATAGGATAGCGAGGAGCAAGTGCCGCGCAGCGCTGCCATTGGAGCACAGTATGACAGTATATGAACGGAATGCGTTGTCCTCGCTTATCATCGTATGATGGTTATTTAGATTGTTTCAGGTTACTGTGGCGTGGTATCGGCAACGGCCCTAGCGAAATCGCCAGCCTTGACAATCGTTAGCTTGCTGAAATCAAGGTGCTTACGCAATGCTGCGAGGATCGATTCGGGTGTGAGCGCTGCGATTCTGCTTTCAAACTCGATATCCCACTGCATGGTGCGTGCGCGTGATAAATAATTGACCAGGCGTTCAGCAAGTACCTTATCTTGACCACGTGCGACGCGCCGTGCCTGCAAATAACCTGTCTTGGCTGCTTTAACTTCTTCTGAACTGAAACCCTCTTTCATCACGCGCTGTAATTCCTCTTTCACGGCTGACTCAACACGTGCCCGATTTTCCGGCGCATAGATGGCGTATATATTGAATTCACCACGCTCATCGAAAGCACTGGCTGAGAGGGTCGAGGCGACACTGTAGGATAAACCCTCTTGTTCTCGGATGCGTCGCCATAATCTTGAGTCGGCTGAGCCTCCAAGAAGATAATTGCCTACGATCAGAGCAGGATAATCAGGATTATCATCCCGCAGTTTGAGATTCATGCCAGCTTGGAATACAGCATTGGCCTTATCGGGTGTTTCAAGATTACGATTGATAGAGGCGATATCTTGATAGGGCATAGGGATGCGCTGGTAGGGGCGCGGACTTTTCCAGTCACCAAAAAGCTGCTGCATGAGCTGACTAGTTTCTTCCGGTTCAAAATCACCTACAATAGAAAATTCACTGTCTGAAGCGCCAAATAACTCACTATGGCATTGCTTTACTTCATCAAGTGTCAGCGTATTGAGGCGCTCCATTCGCTCCTCTAGCGTCGGCGTGTAATGCCAGTGCGAGGCAGGATAAGGGGCGAGATGACGCTCCATGAGTAAGCTTGCCTGTGAGTCAGGTTCACTTCGCTTGCTTTCGATGGATGACAGCATGGCGAGCTTTAGCTGCTCAAATTCACTCTCAGGAAAAGTGGGTTCGCGTAGTACTTCAGCAACCAGCCTGAGTGTATCGGGAAGATTAGCACGGACTGTTTCGATGGACACGCCTTCAATATTCATACTGATCTGTGCTTTGAGGTTGTCGAATGCGTCACGTAATGCTTCACGCGTATGTTGTTTCGTGCCGCGCATCAACATGGCGCTTGTCATATCGCATGCTGTCGCCCGGTTTTGCATGCTTTTCTCGTCACCCCAATGGAGTACAAGTGATGCCACGACCGTATTACCACGGGTTTTCTTGGGTAACATGGCAAGCTTCATACCGCCGGGCAATGTAGTACGAACGACTCTTCCTTCAATATTAGTGGGTGTGGGATCAAATGCTTCTCCTGCGCTTATACCGGGGTCACCACGATAGTCCTTGAGCATGAGGGCTACATCTGGAACTGTCGGTATTTCGGCACGATCAGTCATCGAAGTGGGAATAAATAAACCCAGTGTACGGTTGCTTGGTTTGAAATAGGTATTAGCAGCGCGTTGCACTTCATCAAGGGTCGTTTGCTTGAGGCGATCGCGGTGCAGGAACAACAGTCGCCAATCTCCCATGGCAATGTATTCTGTGAGTACAGTGGAGAGCGTACGTGTATCGGCGAGTATTTGCTCAATCTTGTTTAGCAGGCGCGTACGGGCGCGCTCAAGCTCTTCGGCAGTAATAGGGTGAGCGGCGAGCGATTCAACAGTATTGATCAGCGTATCACGCACAGCATCCAGTGACATGTCGGGTCGTAAATTTGCGCCGAAGAAAGCGTAACCTGCTTCACGTAATTGGCGATCAAAACCCAGAACAGTGGTCGCATGTTTGGATTCTACCAATGCTTTGTGGAGTCTGCCGCCGGGAACTTGTTTGAGGATGGTGACTAGCAGATCAATCGCAGCGTATTCTGGGTGTGCGCCAGAAGGAATGTGGTAAAGTGTGGCGGCAATTTGGGTATCGCCTACGCGACGCAGCTTAACCATACGTTCACCATCTTGTGTTGGCTCAACCGTATAGGTTTTTTGCAATTTGCGCATTGGGCGCGGAATAGGGCCAAAATGACGCGCCACCATTTGCAGCGCCTCGGCCTCCTCGAATTTGCCCGCAATGATAAGTACAGCATTATCGGGCTGATAATAGTGGCGATAGAAAGCCTGTAATCGTTCAATCGGCACATTCTCGATATCCGAGCGTGAACCGATGATGGAGCGGCCATAATTGTGCCAGGCATAGGCCGTCGAGGTCATGCGGTCAGCAAGTACGCTGAGAGGACTGTTTTCACCGGCTTCGAATTCGTTGCGCACTACGGTCATTTCGCTATCAAGATCTGATTTTGCAACACGTGAATTGACCATGCGGTCAGCTTCCAGATTGAGCGCCCAGTCAAGATTATCCGCACTGGCGGTAAAGGTTTCAAAGTAATTCGTACGATCGTAGGATGTGGTGCCGTTCCACCGGGCGCCACGCTTAGTAAATTCGTTTTTGATATCAGAAAATTGCTCTGTCCCTTTGAATAAGAGATGCTCGAGCAGATGCGCCATACCTGCCTCACCATAACCTTCATCACGTGAACCAACGAGATAAACGACGTTGACCGTAATCGAGTCAAGTGAATTATCCGGAGCAAGCAATATACGCAATCCATTGGCAAGCTGATATTCGGAGATACCTTCAACTGTTGTGATTTTGGTTAAATCAGCAGGTAATTCTCCGTTGGGTCGCTGAGCGTTAGCTTCCTTAAAAAATATAAGGGATATGACAAGAGCGGTAAGAGTAATCAGGTATCGGTGCATAATGGTCTTCTTATTCTTAGATTAATGAACAATTAAGGGACTACTTATTCAGCAGGAAGTTCGATCAAGCCGCTTACTCCTTTTCCCATATACACAACGTAAACTAGCAAGAAAGTACTTTATACTTTATAAGGTGATGAGAGTGCTTGTGAGAATCTAATCGCTTTTTAACCATTGCTTCCGAGTCTCGCCGGCATTAGCAAATACTTTCTCGAGTGCCTCTCCATTGTGGTTTGCCAGGGTAGTACGCAGAGCGGTGAGTTCCTTCTGATAAGCATCGATCTGTTTAAGTAATGCTTCTCGGTTAGCGAGGCAGATATCACGCCACATTTCTGGAGAACTGCTTGCAATGCGAGTGCAATCACGAAAACTGCTGCCCGCAAAATGCAATATCTCTTCAGGCTTGTCTTCAATGCTGGCTCGAACATGGCTCATGAGTGTAAATGCCAGGATGTGTGGTAGATGACTGATGGTGGCAAGCACTCGATCGTGCTGATCTGCGGACATGCAAGAGATTTTTGTGCCGCAATGTTGCCAGAGGGTTGTCACCAGCTCGATTACTTGATCATTATTTTCTGCCAGAGGAGTGATGATCAGATGCTTGTCACGGAACAAATGGACACTAGCAGCTTCGGCGCCGCTGAATTCGGTTCCGGCAATGGGATGGCATGGAACAAAGTGAGTGAGATGCTGAGCAAGATGAGTACGAGCAGCAGTTATTATATCTTGCTTGGTACTTCCCACATCGGAAACGATTGTTCCCGGTGTTAGATAGGGAGCGATTTGCGCCATGATATTACTGATTTGTCCGCCGGGCGTGGCGAGGAGGACAAAATCTGCGTCTTTTAATGCAGATGCGGAGCTACTCGCTATTTCATCGATGATGCCCAGTTCAAGAGCGCGCTGCATATTTTCTTGGCTACGACCTAAGCCAACAATATGCTTGACCATCCCTGCGTTACGCAGGGCCAACGCAAAAGAACCTCCAATCAAGCCGACACCGATGACAACTAGCTTATGTAGGAGAGGAGATGTCATGTTTGCATACT
Source organism: uncultured Nitrosomonas sp. (assembly GCA_964554625.1). Classification (GTDB taxonomy): domain Bacteria; phylum Pseudomonadota; class Gammaproteobacteria; order Burkholderiales; family Nitrosomonadaceae; genus Nitrosomonas. Next base: position 5,518 of record CAZKPL010000047.1, read on the forward strand.
TTGGGATGGGCAATATAAATTCCGTGATACTAGGAGATTGATGTTCAGGAGAATGTTTTCAATACTTGTTCCAATGCTTCCAGGAATTTTTGGTTCTCAGATTCCAGCCCGATGGTAACCCTTAAATGATGGGGCATTTCATAGACACCCAGTGGACGTACGATAACGCCTTGCTGAAGCAGATTCTGGTAAGTTTGCATTGTATTGGTTATATCGCCCCTGACGCGGAAGCTGATGAAATTTCCATAAGAAGGAATATATTCCACACCCAATTGACGAAGACCATTGGTTATTTGCAGCATTCCTGCCCGATTCATCGTGTAGGAGCGCTTGACAAATTCGATATCCTGTAACGCAGCGTGCGCCCCTACCAACGCAATACTATTGACATTGAACGGTTGCCGGATGCGATTCATCAAATCAGCTAAATCAGGGTGGGTCAGCGCAAATCCAACACGAATACCTGCAAGGCCGTACGCTTTTGAAAAGGTGCGTGTGATTAACAGATTTGGAAATTTTCTCAGCCATGAAATACTATTAGCCTTATTAGCTTCAGGCAGATATTCATCATAGGCTTCATCCAGAATAACCAAGACATCCGGCGAAACCCGCTCAATAAAACGTAATAGATCATCGGCATCGCAGAGTGTGCCAGTGGGATTATTGGGATTGGCGATAAATATAATGCGTGTTTCTGGTGTGATGGCATTGAGCATGGCAACCAGATCATGACCATAAAGTCTGGCAGATACGGAGATGCCATGTGCACCTAATGCCTGTGCCAGCAAGGGATAAATAGCGAAAGCGTGTTGCGAATAAACAGCCGAAGCACCTGGTTTCAGGAAGATACGGGCAGCGAGCTCCAGCAAATCATTCGAGCCATTTCCTAACACAATCTGATCAACGTTTACGCCATAGTGTTTCGATAATGCGTTTTTTAGTTCAAATCCACTTCCATCAGGGTAACGAGCAATTTCTTGAAGTGCGTTGGTCATTGCTTCCATAGCCAATGGGCTTGTTCCAAGTGGATTCTCATTGGATGCAAGCTTGATAACACCATACTTTTCCAGACCAAGCTCCCGCACCAGCTCTGAGATGGGTTTGCCTGGCTGATAAGGCTGTATAGCCCGGATATATTCTGGTGCAAGTTCACAAAGTTTCATAGAGTCGGGATGCTAAAGCTTAAAAGATAAAACTGAAATAAAGAAATTATCAAGGTCAGCAGCAGAGCATATTACTGTGCAGCGGGATATGAACCTAGTATTTTAAGAAAAGTTGCTTTGTCACGGATTTCTTTAAGTGCATTGGCAACATTCTCATTTTCTAGATGACCTTCGATATCGATAAAAAATACATATTCCCAAAGCCCCTTACGGGAAGGCCGAGATTCTAGCCGACTCATACCAACTTGGTAGCGGGAAAAGGGCGCCAGTAGTTCATGAATGGCGCCAGGCCGGTTACTTGTCGACATGATAATTGAGGTTTTATCTCTGCCAGAGGAAGAAACTTGCTGCGTTCCGATAACTAGAAATCGGGTGGTATTGTTCGGATCATCTTCAATATTCTCGGCGCAGATAGTGAGTCCAAATACATCAGCAGCTTTTTTTCCTGCAATGGCTGCGGCATTCTTATCTGCTGCCGCTAACCGAGCTGCATCGGCATTGCTTGCCGTATCGATGCGTGATATGGCTTGTAAGTTAGGCAAATGCTTGTTCAGCCATCCAAGACATTGCGCAAACGATTGCGGATGAGAGTAAATTTTTTGAATAGCTGTTAGATCCATTTGTTGCGCCATCAAATGCTGATGGACAGGCAATTCGATTTCGCCACATACGGTTAGTGAAGTTTGTAACAACAAATCCATAGTCCTACCGACGGCACCTTCTGTGGAGTTTTCAACAGGTACGACACCATAACTGACAGCGCCCGACTCCACCTTGCGAAAGACATCATCTATAGAATGACAGGCTAGAGTTGCCACCGTGCTACCAAATCGTTTAGTTACAGCTTCTTCAGAAAAAGTTCCCTGAGGACCAAGATAAGCAACGGTTAATGGTTCTTCCATTGCTCGGCAGACCGATATGATTTCTGTAAACAATTGTGTGATACGTTCATTGGTGAGTGGCCCTGGATTTAATTGCTGCAGGCGTGTTAATACCTGAGATTCACGCTCAGGACGGTAGGTTACGCCATTCTTCTGAAGGCCAATTTGTTGTGCTAACTCAGCACGTGCATTGATGAGTTTGAGTAATTCGTTATCAATCGAATCGATTTTATCTCGCAGCTGTTTGAGCTGTTCAGTCATGGGAAATAAATATTAATCTGGAGTTTCTGTCGGAACGGGCAAATAGCGTACTAGTAGAACGCCCGTGATTTTGGAAAGGTCGCCAATTACATATTCTGGTACTGGACTATCTATATCTACCAAGGTGTAGGCCATTTCACCACGCGACTTGTTGGTCATATTGTGTATGTTCAGCCCAGCTTTTGCCATGCATGTTGATATTTGACCCAAAAGATTGGGAACATTGGCATTGGCTACCGCAATCCGATAGAGTGACCCTCGTTCCATAACAATATCTGGAAAATTGACTGTATTGGTGATATTGCCGTGTTGTAAATAGTCCATCATTTGATCAACGACCATTATTGCGCAGTTTTCTTCTGCTTCCTGAGTGGATGCTCCCAGGTGAGGTAGGGCAATCACTGATTCATGATGCTGTAATTTTTGGCTTGGGAAATCACATACATAATATTTAATTTTACCATTCTTGATTCCAGTGAGAATCGCATCTTCGTCAACAATGGCATCTCTGGAGAAATTAAGGAGTATCGTATTTCGCTTCAGAAACTGTATTACTTCATCATTGATGAGATGATAAGTAGAATCCATCAAAGGGAGATGCAAGGAAATGAAATCACTGTGGCGTAACAGATCTTCGATGCTCTGAGCTTTTTGTACTTCTGAAGACAGGCTCCAGGCAGAGTCGACAGTAATTTTAGGATCATATCCCAATACTTTCATCCCAAGCTTAATGGCAGCATCGGCCACGAGCCTTCCAATTTTGCCTAAGCCAATAATGCCGAGCGTCCGTTTGGGTAATTCCGCTCCCAAGAATTTCTTTTTGTGATCTTCTACTTGCTTGTGCAGGGCCAGATCGTCGCCGTGCAAGCTTTCAACAAAGCGAAATGCAGGAATCAGATTGCGTGATGCTATTAACATGCCTGCCAATACCAATTCTTTGACGGCATTCGCATTGGCGCCAGGTGCATTAAATACAGGAATGCCACGTAGATTCATTTCGTTAACCGGGATATTATTTGTGCCAGCACCTGCGCGCCCGATTGCAATGACGCTTTCGGGTATGTTCATACTCAGCATATTGTGTGATCGCACCAAAATAGCATCTGGATTGGATAATTCACTACTGATATGGTAACGACCAGAAGGAAATCGCTTCAATCCAATTGATGAAATGTTATTGAGTGTGAGGATGTTAAAAATTCTTTGAGTATGGTCAGGCATAGATCTTCTCAAATTCTTTCATGAAAGAAACCAGGGTTGCAACGCCTTCATAGGGCATAGCATTATAGATTGAGGCTCGCATCCCGCCTACAGAGCGATGGCCTTTTAACTGAAGTAATCCACGTGCTTTCGCTTGTTTTAGAAACTCATTATCTAGCGCAGCATTTTTCAGTGTAAATGGAATATTCATGCGTGACCGATCCGGTCTGGCAACCGGACACTGATAGAAATCACTGGAATCGATTAGATCATATAGCAGCCTGGATTTGGAAATATTGATCGTTTCCATTGCTGCCAGTCCGCCTTTTTGTTTCAGCCAGTCTAGCACAAGACCCATGATATAGATTGCGTAGGTGGGCGGTGTGTTATACATGGAGCCGTGATCTGCGTGAATTTTGTAATTGTACATGGTTGGCGTACCTGTTATCGGCCTGCCTAGTAAATCTTCGCGTACAATAACGAGCACAAGCCCTGCTGGGCCAATATTTTTTTGCGCGCCTGCATAAATAAGCCCAAATGGTGTGACATCCAGTGGGCGAGACAGAATGTTGGAAGACATATCGGCTACCAATGGAATGTCGGCTTTTCCACCTTTTACTTGAGCGATATCAGGAACCCAGTTAAATTCTACGCCGCCAATAGTCTCGTTGGTGGTGTAATGGATATAAGCGGTATCAGGGGTGATTTTCCATTTGTCGAGTGTAGGAGCGTAGGTGAAATGAGCGTCTTCTGATGAGGCGGCGATATTAACCGTACAATAATTTCTCGCTTCATCGATAGCTTTTTGTGACCACTGACCTGTGTTGATGTAATCGGCTCTCTTTTTTTCATGCAGAAGGTTCATCGGCACCATGGCAAATTGACTTGCGGCGCCACCCTGAAGAAAAAGTATTTTATAGTGATCAGGAATATTTGCTAATTCTCGTAAATCGCTTTCGGTTTTAGCGACAATGGACATGAATTCTTCACCGCGATGACTCATTTCCATGACTGACATGCCGCTGCCATGCCAATCTAGCATCTCGTCACGAGCTTGTTGAAGAACTTCTTTTGGCAGTACAGCAGGACCTGCGCTGAAATTATAAACTATGTTCATCAGAAAATTCCTGGCTTATTTCAATTCAATCTTACTGTATTCCAGCTGTAAAAAGATTGATTTTAAGTTTCATCCGTTTCAATCACTCGTTCCAGTCCAGCAAGTTTTTCGCCTTGATCCAGATTAATCAGGATAACTCCCTGAGTGGCACGACCCATTTCACGAATTTCATTGACACGGGTTCGGATCAATATACCGCCTGTTGTGATCAGCATGATCTCATCATCTGGTTTGACAAGCTGCGCCGCTACCACTTTGCCATTACGTATACTAGTATTGATTGCGATCATGCCCTGTGTGCCGCGGCTATGGCGGGTATATTCACTGATCGATGTACGCTTGCCGTATCCATTTTCGGTTGCTGTCAAGACAGCGAGTTCTTCGTTCTCGGCCACGAGCAGTGAAATAACTTTTTGGCCAGAGCCAAGTTTCATACCGCGTACGCCACGTGCGACGCGACCCATCGGTCGGACATCATTTTCATCGAAACGCATGGCTTTACCGTTATCAGAGAACAGCATAACATCATGCTTTCCTTCCGTGAGCGCTACGCCTACTAGATAATCACCTTCATCAAGGCCAATTGCAATAATTCCATTATTACGTGGTCGTGAGAATTCGGATAGTGGTGTTTTTTTAACTGTACCGAAAGCAGTCGCCATAAAAATGTAACGATTGTCATCAAATGTTTTTACGGGTAGGACCGCATTGATTTTTTCATCTTTTTCCAGTTGCACTAGATTGTTCATGGGTTTCCCTCGTGAAGAGCGACTCCCCTGAGGTACATTATAAACCTTGATCCAATATACGCGTCCCAGACTGGAAAAACATAGAATGTAATCATGCGTATTGGCAATGAACATATTGTCAATGAAATCATCTTCTTTTGTAGCAATGGCTAGCTTTCCACGCCCACCACGTTTTTGGGCGCGATACTCATCCATCAGCTGAGATTTGATATAACCTGCATGCGATAATGTAATAACTACATCGGCAGGAGCGATCAAATCTTCTGTATTCAAATCTTGGGTATCAATAACGATTTCACTGCGACGCTTATCGCCAAATTGCTGCTTTATAGCACCGAGTTCTTCAGCAATAATGATAGTAATTCGCTTCGGGTTGCCGAGAATATCAAGGAGGTCAATGATTTTATCGATGATTTCCCTATATTCGCTAATAATTTTGTCTTGCTCCAGTCCGGTAAGTCGTTGAAGACGAAGATCCAGAATCGCCTGGGCTTGTGTATCGGATAGGCGGTAGCCTTGATCAAATAAACCAAATTCAGCGGTTAATCCATCTGGGCGAAAAGCTTTTGTATCAATGGCTGCACGCGTCAGCATTTCTTCTACCAGCTGGGAGTGCCAAGTTCTGGACATGAGTGCTCTTTTAGCATCGGCAGGGGTAGGAGCGGCTTTGATTAGAGCGATAATTTCATCCACATTGGATAGGGCTACCGCTAACCCTTCGAGCAAGTGCCCGCGTTCACGCGCTTTTTTCAATTCAAAGGCGGTGCGGCGTGTTACCACTTCGCGTCGATGGCGCAGAAATGCTTCCAGCATTTGCTTGAGGTTGAGTAGACGAGGTTGGCCATCTATCAGGGCCACCATGTTCATCCCAAAGGTATCTTGCATCTGCGTTTCTTTGTACAGATTGTTTAGGATTACTTCAGGAATCTCGCCGCGCTTTAGCTCAATAACTACACGCATGCCTGATTTATCTGATTCATCTCGCAAATCAGAAATGCCTTCGATTCGCTTATCGCGCACTAGTTCACCAATGCGTATCAGTAAGTTGGCTTTATTAACCTGATAGGGTAACTCATCTATGATGATGCTTTGGCGATTACCTTTGTCGATGTCTTCGAAATGAGTGCGTGCCCGCATGATTACCCGGCCTCGTCCAGTATGGTAGCCATCTCGTATGCCCGCTGTACCATAGATAATGCCCGCTGTAGGGAAATCAGGCGCTTGGATATGTTCAATTAACTCATCTATACTGACTTCTGGGTTACAAAGCAATGCAAGACTAGCATTGATTACCTCATTAAGGTTGTGGGGTGGAATGTTGGTTGCCATGCCCACTGCAATTCCAGAAGAACCATTGATGAGTAAGTTGGGGATCTTTGCTGGAAAGATGAGCGGTTCTTGCTCTGAGCCATCATAGTTAGGTCCGAAATCAACAGTGTCTTTATCCAGGTCGACAAGTAATTCATGCGCGATGCGCGACATTCTAATTTCGGTATAACGCATGGCTGCGGCATTATCGCCATCAATTGAACCAAAATTACCTTGTCCATCCACCAGCATATAGCGTAATGAGAAATTTTGAGCCATTCGGACAATTGTGTCATATACCGCGGTATCACCATGTGGATGATATTTACCAATGACATCGCCAACAATGCGTGCTGATTTTTTATAGGGGCGATTCCAGTCATTTGAGAGTTCATACATGGCATACAGTACGCGCCGGTGTACCGGTTTTAGGCCATCCCGCACATCGGGTAGTGCACGCCCAACAATCACACTCATTGCGTAGTCCAGATAGGAGCGCCGCATCTCCTCTTCAAGACTGATAGCTAAGGTTTCCTTTGCGAATTGATTCATTTTGTTAGATTTTATCGAGTTCGGAATTCAGCTCGTTATATTCATTTTAATTGAATTGAGCTGAAAAGTTTGATATGGCTATTTCTTGATGAGACCGCTAGAGCATTAATTTTATATTCTAACATGCCATTTCTGTTTATTTTATCGTAAGCCCTAGCCCTAGTCTCTTAAAAGCACTAAGGAGCTAAGGAACTAACTAAGGAGATTTTGATGACAGAATATATCAATTTCTGCTTTCGAGCAGGTAAGATGCTTTAATCTAATCATAAAATAGCTTTGTGTTTAAAAAATAACACAAAATAAAAAAGGTCTTGAAAAAGCTTACTAAATAAGTAATATAGATTTAAGATAAGGGTTACGGCGGCAAATGCCGCCGTATTGTTTTCTATTTCTTCAAACTTAAATGCGAGTGTAGCACTGTGTCAAACTTGATGAGTACTTATTTGCGGCTTCCTGTAACCTTTGTCAGGGGAGAAGGGGTCTGGTTATGGGATGATCGTGGTGATTGTTATCTTGATGCACTCTCAGGAATTGCCGTATGTGGCCTCGGGCACAGCCATCCCGAGCTGACCAAGGCACTGTGCGAGCAGGCGGGGATGCTAATACATACTTCAAATCTCTATCGTATCGAAAAACAAGAAATGCTGGCAGAGAGGCTGGCTGCTTTGTCTGGAATGGACCGAGTATTTTTTTGTAATTCGGGCGCAGAAGCAAATGAAGCTGCTATCAAATTGGCAAGATTACATGGGCACAATAAAGGAATCGAGTTGCCTACGATCATAGTGATGGAGCGATCTTTCCATGGCCGTACTATGGCGACTTTAACCGCAACAGGTAATCGTAAGGCTCAGGCTGGCTTTGAGCCATTGCTCGCAGGTTTCGTGCGTGTTCCATATGATGATCTCAATGCGGTTGCACAAATTGCTGACAACAATAAGCATGTGGTAGCGGTGCTGGTAGAAACTTACCAGGGTGAAGGAGGAGTCAATTTTCCACAAATCAATTATCTGCAAGGTTTGCGTCAATTGTGTGATCAGAATAATTGGCTGCTGATGCTTGATGAGGTGCAATGTGGTATTGGTCGCACAGGAGAATGGTTTGCGTTTCAGCATAGCGGCATCGTGCCAGATGTCATGACATTAGCAAAAGGCTTGGGTTCTGGTGTAGCAATAGGAGCCTGTATTGCAAAAGGTGAGGCGGGAGATGTATTTAAACCTGGTAATCACGCATCGACTTTTGGAGGTAATCCACTTGCTTGCACAGCAGCACTAACCACCTTGAATGTGATTGAAAAAGACCACTTGATGCAAAACGCGGTTAAGGTGGGTGGTTTTATACGAGATAGATTTAAGGAAAAACTTGCTAAATGGCTTGATTTGATACAAATTCGGGGTCAAGGGCTTATGCTGGGTGTCGAACTTCCTGTTCCTTGCGGTGAATTGGTTAAGGAGGCGCTAAAACATCGGCTATTGATTAATGTAACTTCGGAGAGGGTGGTGCGATTGTTACCTGCTTTGGTAATGAATCAACTAGAAGCCGAGCAAGTTGTGGATACTGCTTCAGAAATTATTGAAAGATTCTTGGTAAGTCAACCTGAGAATGTGATTGCACGCGACAGACCTGGATTATCTAATTAAATCAGTAATTTTATGCAAATAAAGCATTTTCTAAGGATTAGCGATTTAACCCTCAAAGAGCTTGAATATTTATTCGAGCGGGCGAGTTGGATTAAAAATGAGTTTAAGCAATATCGACGATATTGGCCATTAGTGGATCGGACTTTAGCGATGATTTTTGATAAGAATTCTACGCGTACGCGATTATCATTTGAGGCGGGAATGTATCAGTTGGGTGGTAACGCAGTCTATCTTTCAACCCGGGATACACAGTTAGGCCGAGGTGAATCTGTAGAAGATGCAGCGCATGTGATCTCGCGAATGGTGGATATCGTCATAATTCGCACTTACGAGCACAGTATAATCGAACGTTTCGCGGAAAGCTCGCGTGTGCCTGTTGTTAATGGGTTAACTGATGAATATCACCCTTGTCAAATTTTAGGTGATATTTTTACTTATATAGAGCACCGAGGAAGTATTGCTGGCAAGACGGTGGCATGGATTGGTGATTCCAATAACGTGTGTAATACATGGCTGCAGGCTGCTGAAATATTTGATTTTAATGTACATGTTTCAACACCCCCAGGCTATGAAGTTGAGCCGGAGCGTGCTGGGTTATACGGTACTAAGCATTATGAAGAATTTGCTTGTCCGCATGATGCTGTGAGAAATGCTGATCTTGTAACAACTGATGTATGGACAAGCATGGGTTTTGAAGCTGAGGAGGAGGCCCGAAAAAATGCCTTTGCTGATTTCTGTGTTGATGATGAAATGATGTCTTGTGCGAAGAAGGATGCTTTGTTCATGCACTGTTTACCAGCTCATCGTGGCGAAGAAGTAACTGCCGAGGTATTGGATGGTCCGCAGTCAGTGGTCTGGGAAGAGGCGGAAAATCGATTGCACACTCAAAAAGCGTTAATGGAATATTTGTTGTTGGGTAAAGTGGAAATTAAGTAACTGGATATTTCAATAAATTTCAATAAATCTGTTTGGATTCTGTTTTATTGCCATGAAAGAAATTAAAAAGGTGGTTCTTGCTTTTTCTGGTGGGCTAGATACTTCAGTTATATTGAAGTGGCTGCAAGATGTTTACCAGTGTGAGGTTGTTACGTTTACTGCTGATATTGGTCAAGGAGAAGAAATTGAGCCTGCACGCGTAAAAGCTCAAAATCTTGGTGTTAAAGAGATTTTTATAGAAGATTTGCGTGAAGAGTTTGTTCGGGAATATGTGTTTCCAATGTTTCGTGCAAATACTATTTATGAAGGCGAATATTTGCTTGGAACTAGTATAGCAAGACCACTCATTGCAAAGAGACAAATTGAAATTGCCCGTGAAACAGGGAGCGATGCTGTTTCTCATGGCGCAACTGGCAAAGGAAATGATCAGGTTCGCTTTGAGCTGGGTTATTATGCGCTGAAGCCCGATATTCATGTGATTGCTCCATGGCGTGAATGGAATCTTACTTCTCGGGAGAAGCTCTTGGAGTATGCAGAAAAGCATGGAATTCCGGTTGAGATGAAGCAGCAAAGTGGATCTCCTTACAGTATGGATGCAAATCTATTGCATATCTCCTATGAAGGGCGCTTATTGGAAGATCCGGCAAGGGAGCCTGAAGAGTCAATGTGGCGATGGACAGCACCGCCAGAGAAAGCGCCAGATGAGCCAGAGTATCTTGATTTAGAATTTGAGTGTGGTGATATCGTTGCGTTGAATCAAGAAAAGCTATCACCCGCGGAGATCCTTGCAAAATTGAATCAACTGGGTGGTAAGCATGGCATCGGACGTCTAGATTTGGTCGAGAATAGATATGTCGGAATGAAGTCGCGCGGATGCTATGAAACCCCCGGGGGCACAATCATGTTGCGCGCTCATCGTGCCATTGAATCTATTACTTTAGATCGGGAGGTGGCTCATTTAAAAGATGAGCTAATGCCGCGTTATGCGGCTCTTATTTATAGTGGGTATTGGTGGAGTCCCGAGCGGAAAATGTTACAAGCCATGATTGATGAATCACAATTGAATGTCAATGGCTGGGTGCGGCTAAAGCTCTATAAAGGCAATGTAGTGATAGTTGGTCGTGATTCTAAAACTGACTCGCTGTTTGATCCCGATATAGCAACTTTTGAAGATGATCGTGGTTCCTACAATCAAGCAGATGCGGCAGGATTTATCAGATTGAATGCGCTAAGACTGCGAATTGCAGCGAAAGTGAGAAAGAGATAAGTGAATTGTAGCTATCCCAAGATCCGCAATTCAAGAATTGTAATTTAAAGGGATGCCTTGCCACACAAACGGTCCAGTAGGATTAGGGGCAGTGGAGCTTTTACCTATTGGGTGATGAAAGGAGGCGGAGCGATGCAAGTTTGGACGCAAATGGTACCTCCACTTGAGGTAGAGGTAGCGGATGATGAGTTATTGACAGTGAATAGTGGTTTGGCGCTATTTGGTGAATTTTTCTGTGGCCTGGGACTGGAGTGATGGTTATGACAGGAGGTGCTGTGAAGCCTGGGGAGGCAGACGCGGCCATGAAGTGATGGCCTATGTAACCCCGCTGATGCTCATGCTCAATGGTCGCGGCTGACTCGATGAATCGATCCTCAAGGCCATCGAGGCTATCCCTGAGTCAGGCTGAAGGCATTATGGATTATGCCATAGCCGAAACCAGCCAAGTTGAGCTGTTTGGCGATCAGCTCAAGTATCACGTGATCGCCCAGAATCTGCAGAAGCCACATTGATCTGGTATCGCCAACAACGTAACGAAGTCTTTTTGGAAATGATGTCAATGAGCTAAGAATCGGCTTTGGTATGGAACGTATGCTATGCGGGCAATTTGAGGCGAATGCCGCTTTTTTCGTATAGGCGTAATTGCTCAAAATTTGTTCATCTTGTTCAAGCATTCTGCACTGGGTAATAATTGGCAGCGTCTCGAGCGATAACGGTACGTCGGCACCTGTTTTATCTTCCGAAAGGGCCGCATGCCATGCTCGCACGCTGGCGCTCAAGATTGCTACCGAATTTATTGAGTTGTTTCGGGACATCCGTAGTAAAAAACTAACAGTTGGTGCAGTCCCTCGCTCCTTGGCTGGTCCGTACCTTCATTTGCTCGTTGCCGCCTCCCGCGACAAGGGTAAGCTTACTCTTAAAGAGTTAAAATAGGTCAATAACGCCGAAATTGATGGCATCATGCTTGAGCTCGACATCAGATGCATTGCCCTCCTCTGTTTCTACCCTACCCTTATAAGCATCCTTCTGTACAACCAGGAAAATGAGAATAAAATCCAATCGCGGGATTTTTTAGAGGGTTTCAGTATTTTTCATTCCATATCATATTGGAAGAGGCTCCTTCTTGACATGGTCAGATAAAACCCGTAGAATCCGCAATCTTTTTAGCCGCTTCTTTTAATGTTAATGGTTTGTATGCTAGAGTGGTAAAAAAGATAAATAGGTAAATGGTGCTAAGAAACTAGCTCGGGTAAAGGCTAAAGCCGTGTATCTAATCAATATTAAAAATCGAGATGAAAGATAGAGAAATAGGTTTAATTGAGAATTAAAATATTATGCCAACCATAAGTCAATTAGTAAGAAAGCCGCGAAAAGCTAAGCGCGTAAAAAGCAAGGTGCCCGCACTAGAGAGTTGTCCGCAAAAGAGAGGGGTTTGTACAAGGGTTTATACGACAACTCCTAAGAAGCCTAACTCTGCTCTGCGAAAAGTCGCGCGGATTAGATTGACAAATGGATATGAAGTTACAAGCTATATCGGCGGTGAAGGTCATAATTTGCAGGAGCATTCGGTCGTATTGATTCGAGGGGGGCGTGTTAAGGATTTGCCGGGGGTGCGCTACCATACAGTCCGTGGAAGCTTGGATACTGCCGGAGTGAAAGACCGCAAGAATGCCCGATCGAAATATGGTTCTAAGAAACCTAAGGCATCATAAAGAAATTTGCAGTGTTATATGTTTTTGAACATAACGAATATAAAGCAGCTAAAGATAACTAGGATAGTTTGGGGTTAGTAAATGCCAAGACGCAGAGAAGTGCCAAAACGTGAGATTTTGCCGGATCCGAAATACCATAATGTTGAGGTTTCTAAGTTTGTCAATGTTTTGATGACGGGAGGGAAGAAGTCAGTAGCAGAGCGCATTATATATGGCGCTATGCGGCAAATCGAGAAAAAAACTGGAAAGGATCCGGTTGAGGTATTTACGCAGGCGATGGCGAATATTCGGCCGGTGGTCGAGGTTAAGAGTCGACGGGTTGGGGGTGCTAATTACCAGGTTCCGGTGGAGGTAAGATCGGTACGCCGCAGTGCGTTAGCAATGCGATGGTTGCGGGATGCTGCGCGTAAACGTAGCGAGAAATCTATGGATGTACGTCTTGCCGGTGAGCTAATAGAAGCCTCCGAGGGTCGTGGTGGCGCGATTAAAAAGCGTGAAGAAGTGCATCGTATGGCGGAATCAAATAAGGCATTCTCTCACTACCGGTTTTGATGGGGTTTGGTGGGGTTTTTGGTTTTTGCGGGTAGTGAAGAGTTTGGTCAATCGAATAATTTGTTTCAAGTTAAGAGTTTAAATTTAAGGTAATAATCGTGTCTAGAAAAACGCCCATTGAGCGCTACCGTAATATTGGAATCATGGCGCATATTGATGCAGGGAAAACAACGACGTCGGAGCGTGTTTTGTTTTATACCGGAGTTTCCCATAAGCTAGGGGAGGTTCATGATGGCGCGGCTACAATGGACTGGATGGAGCAAGAGCAGGAGCGCGGGATAACAATTACCTCGGCTGCAACAACGTGTTTTTGGAAAGGGATGGCAGGTAACTATCCTGAGCACCGGATAAACATAATCGACACACCTGGTCACGTAGACTTTACTATTGAGGTGGAGAGATCTTTGAGGGTGTTGGATGGTGCGTGCACAGTATTTTGTGCTGTGGGTGGAGTGCAACCTCAAACTGAAACAGTTTGGCGGCAGGCTAATAAATATAAAGTGCCGCGACTTGCTTTTGTAAATAAGATGGACCGCTCGGGCGCAAATTTCATGCGTGTATTGGAGCAGATAAAGACGCGATTAAAAGCTCATCCGGTACCAATTCAGTTGCCAATTGGTGCGGAAGATAAATTTGAGGGTGTTGTCGATCTGGTCAAAATGAAAGCAATTTACTGGGATGAGGCTTCTCAAGGTATGAAATTTGAGGAGCGAGATATTCCGGAAAATTTGATGGGTGAGGCGAAGATCTGGCAAGAGAGAATGATGGAGTCGGCAGCAGAGGCCTCGGAAGAGTTGATGAATAAATACCTTGAGCAGGGATCGTTATCGGTACCTGACATAAAACAGGGTTTGAGAGCGCGGACGTTGGGTAATGAGATTGTTCCAATGCTGTGTGGCTCGGCCTTTAAAAATAAAGGGGTGCAGGCTATGCTTGATGCGGTCGTAGATTATTTGCCGTCGCCGTCAGATATACCTGCTGTTCAAGGAACAAAGGAAAATGGGGATGGGGATGAGCGTCACGCAAGTGATGATGAGCCATTTTCAAGTTTGGCATTTAAGATTGCTACCGATCCATATGTTGGGCAGCTAATTTTCTTCCGGGTGTATTCCGGAGTGGTTACATCGGGAGACACTGTTTATAACTCTGTAAAAGGTCGCAAAGAGCGGATAGGTAGATTGTTGCAAATGCATGCAAACCAGAGAGAAGAAATAAAAGAGGTGCGTGCGGGTGACATTGCTGCTGCCGTTGGGCTAAAAGAGGTTGTGACGGGGGATACGTTATGTAACATGGAGCATGTAATAACATTGGAGCGTATGGATTTTCCGGAGCCTGTTATTCATGTCGCCGTAGAGCCGAAAACCAAAAATGATCAAGAGAAAATGGGTATTGCCTTAAATCGATTGGCGCAAGAAGATCCATCATTTAGAGTGCGTACTGATGAAGAGTCGGGTCAAACCATCATATCTGGGATGGGTGAGCTACATCTTGAGATAATTGTGGATCGAATGAGGAGAGAGTTTAGCGTTGATGCAAATGTCGGCGCGCCTCAAGTGGCTTATCGCGAGGCAATCAAGAAAAAGGTGGAAATCGAGGGTAAGTTTATCAAGCAAAGTGGTGGGCGTGGTCAGTATGGTCATGTTTGGTTGAGAATGGAGCCTAATGAAGCCGGTAAGGGATTCGAATTTATTGATGAGATTAAGGGGGGGGTAGTTCCTCGTGAATATATCCCTGCAGTAGAGAAGGGGTTGCGAGATACTTTGGGGGCTGGAGTTTTGGCTGGCTATCCAGTGGTGGATGTTAAGATTGCATTGTTTGATGGTTCTTACCATGATGTTGATTCAAACGAAAATGCATTTAAAATGGCCGCTTCAATTGCATTTAAAGATGGTATGCGTAAAGCTAATCCAGTGCTATTGGAGCCAATGATGTCTGTAGAAGTGGAGACTCCCCCGGAGTTTATGGGAAATGTGGTTGGCGATTTATCATCGCGTCGGGGTATGATTCAGGGAATGGATGATACATTAGGTTTTAAAATTATACGAGCGGAAGTTCCGCTGGCAGAAATGTTTGGTTACTCTACTATCTTACGTTCAGCTACTCAAGGTAGAGCAACTTATACTATGGAATTTAAACATTATTCAGAGGCACCAAAAAGTGTGGCTGAGGCAATTATCAATAAGAGTAAGTAAAAAATATTTGCGATAAGGATATAGCATGGCGAAGAGTAAATTTGAGCGACTGAAGCCGCATATAAA